>NZ_KV827977.1:210461-478502 GCF_001836265.1 Corynebacterium sp. HMSC036E10 | reverse complement strand
GGAGACCTCGAGCAGCGGCTCGTCGACCTCAACCGTGTCGCCGACTTCCTTCAGCCACGTCGTGATCGTGCCTTCGGTGACTGACTCGCCCAGCTCGGGCATCTCAACAGAGTGCGCCATGTTTAAAGTCTCCTCATTGAAACGTTGGAAGCTATACGGCACAAAGCGTACCTGCATCCACACACGTTCGTTGCCCAAGGGGTGACCTAATTGCTTAGACAGGCCCGTATGATGTGGGGCGTGTTCAACCTGTTCGGCAAAGGCAAGAAGTCCACGACGTTCAAACCGCCACGGGCACCGGGCGAGACAATCCGCCCCGACGACGCACAATACTTGCGCGATTGGGTCGCCGGCCGCACGTTCGTGGAAGGCTTTGTCGAGCCAGAAACCATGGTCAACGAGATGTCCGTCGTTCTTGTCGACGAGCACGGCAACTACACCCGACGCCGCATCGGCGGGCCCAAAGGCATCGACGCCGTCTCCGACATGTTGGGCATTCTGCTCTACGACGTCGAAGAGACCGGCTACCCCGACCGTATGCGCAAGAAAATGGAGCAAGAACGCATTCTGCGCAAGCGCGAGGAACAAAAAGAGCGCCGCGCCCGGTTCGAGCGCGGCGAAAACCCGTACAGCTAGACGGCTGGTGCCCCCCGCCCGGCCCATACGGCTAAACGGCACATCAAAGACGGTACATTTCACCGAAAAATAGCGAAATGTACCGTGTACGGTGTGCCGTTTAGGTGGGGAGGCCTAGCAGAACTATGCAGCGGCATAGTCCTGTCGGCTCGAGAGCGGGGGACTATGCAGCGGCATAGTGGCCGTATTGCCTCAAACGCCTACTTCGCAGCCAGGCGGTTGAGCGCCTCGAGGATTGTGCGGACCGGGGCGCCGGTTGCGCGCTTCGGGGTGTAGCCCCAGGCGCCGCCGCCGTTCCAGGCCGGACCGGCGATGTCGATGTGAGCCCACTCGACGTTCTCCGGCACGAAGCGGGAGAGGTAGAGGCCGGCGAAGAGCATGCCGCCGGTGCGGGCGTTGTGGGTGTTGCGGATGTCAGCGATGGGGGACTTCAGCTCGTCTTCCTGCTCCTCGAGAAGCGGCATAGCCCAAGCCTGCTCACCGACGGCACGGCCTGTCTCGGCGATGAGGTCGCGCAGGTCGTCGGACCCCATCACGCCGGAGGTGCGGTTGCCCAGGGCGACCAGCTGTGCGCCGGTGAGGGTTGCGGTTTCGATGAGGTAATCGGGGTTGTCCTCGCAGGCGCGGGCGATGGCGTCGGCAAGGACGAGGCGGCCTTCGGCGTCGGTGTTGATGACCTCGCTGGTGATGCCGCCGTAGTGGGTGATCACGTCGCCCGGGCGGGTGGCGGTGCCGGATGGCATGTTCTCGGCCAGGGGCAGCCAGGCGTCGATACGCACTGGCAGCTCAAGGCGGGCGGCAGCGGCGATGACGCCGAGCTGTGCTGCGGAGCCGCCCATGTCGGAGATCATGTCCTCCATGCCGGAGCCCGGCTTCAGCGAGATGCCACCAGTGTCGAAGGTGATGCCCTTGCCCACAAGCGCGACCTTCTTCGTCGCCCCGGACGGCGCCCACGTCAGGTGGACCAGGCGCGGGGTACGTGCGGAGCCGCGACCGACGGAGAGGATGCCGCCGAAGCCTTGATCTTCAAGCGCCTTGTCGTCGAGCACCTCGATGTCCAGGCCGGCCGCCGAAGCAACCTCGCCCATGACAGCGGCGTAGGACTCGGGGTAGAGGAAGTTTGACGGGGTGTTGACCAGGTCGCGGGCCAGGTTGACCGACTCGGCGACGATGACGGCCTGCTCGAACGCCTTCTCGTCTGCGCCGACCACGGTGACTTCGGTGGTCTGGGGGAGTTCGGCGTCGGTGTTGTCGTCGTCAAGCGTGTTGGCGGTGGACTTCAGACCGTTGTAAACGTAGCCGCCGAGCAGGAGGCCCTCGACGACCGGCTGGACGCCGAACTCGGCGGAGATAGCTGCCTTTTCCACCCCATTGAGGGTGCGGGTGGCGGCGCCGACGGCGCGGCGCACGGCTTCGTCGTCAATGTCGTTCGCGTCGCCGAGGCCGTACGCGATGACCAGCGTGCCGTCGACGACAACGCGGGTGACCTCGTTAGCCGTACCCTTCGCGCCGACCGCAACGAGGGCTTCAAGCAGGCCCTTCGGGGCAAGTTGGGTGACAGGAAGCTCGACTCCGTCATTGCCCTGCGCGACCGGAACCAGCAGCACAGCGCCCTCCGGGGCAGCAGATCCGGCTACCGCGCGCACCGTCGTACCGCGGGCAGGAAGTGTGACATCGAACGACATAAACAACACCTTTCTGACAATTGAACAGGATTGCCTCCCGAGGGTACATAGCCACGGAGTAACGTGGGCCACATGTCTAACCTCGAATTCGCAGTTACCCCGTCAGACCACCCCGCAACCGATGCTGAGCGTGAAAAGATCCTCGCTAACCCGGCGTTCGGCCAGGAGTTCACCGACCACATGGTTTCCATCGACTGGACCGAAGACAAAGGCTGGCACAACGCCCAGGTGCGCGCGTACGAACCGATCGCGCTCGACCCGGCCGCCAACGTCTTCCACTACGGCCAGGCGATCTTCGAGGGCCTGAAGGCGTACCGCCACACCGATGGGCGCATCACCGCGTTCCGTCCGGAGCAAAACGCTGAGCGTATGCGCAGCTCCGCGCGTCGTATGGCAATGCCGGAACTGCCGGATGAGGACTTCTTGGAGGCCGTGCGCCAGTTGGTCACCATCGACCAGAAGTGGGTACCTGAAGCTGGCGGCGAGGCGTCGCTGTACCTGCGTCCATTCATGATCGGCACGGAGAAGACCCTGGGTGTGAAGCCGTCCTCGTCGTACTCCTTCTACATCATCGCCTCCCCGGCAGGCGCCTACTTCAAGGGTGGCGTCAAGCCGGTCAGCGTGTGGATCTCCGAAGACTACGTCCGTGCAGCACCGGGTGGCACCGGCGATGCGAAGTTCGCCGGCAACTACGCGGCGTCCCTGCTTGCGCAGCAGCAGGCTGCGGACAAGGGCTGCGACCAGGTTGTGTGGCTCGACGCGATCGAGCGCAAGTACATCGAGGAAATGGGCGGCATGAACCTCATGTTCGTCGAAGGCTCCGGCAAGGACGCGAAGATCATCACCCCGTCCCTGTCCGGTTCGCTCCTGCCGGGCATTACGCGTAAGTCGCTGCTGCAGGTCGCAGAAGACTTGGGTTACACCAGCGAGGAGCGCAAGATCACCGTCGAGCAGTGGCGTGCTGGTGCCGAGGACGGCACCATCTCCGAGACCATGGCGTGCGGCACCGCAGCTGTGATCACCCCGGTTGGCCGCGTGCTCAGCAACGAGGGCGAGTTCACGGTGAATAACAACGAGGCCGGCGAGATCACCCTGGCAATGCGCGAGCGTCTGCGCGGCATCCAGACCGGCGAGGTCGAGGACACCCACGGTTGGAACCTCACGCTCGTCGAGGGCTAGTCGCTTATCGACGATCCCCCGGCGAGCACCTCGCCAACCATCTCCGCCGCCAGGTTTAACTGCGGCAACGCGGCCAGGGCCCCAGCGCCCTGGCCCGTTTTCATATCCAGGTGTTGCAACGGTCGAAGCCCGAGCGCTTCGAAGCAGCCAGCCTGCGCCGGCTCGTTCGCCTCCTGCGCTGCCATGAGCCAGTCTTTGGTGTCGGGTGCGAGGCGTTCGGCGACGTATGCGGCGACGGCGGGGTAGACGCCGTCGATAAGCAACGGCGTGCGGCGCGCGGCGGCCTGGGCGATGAAGCCGACCAGGCAGGCGAAATCCGGGCCGGTGAGTTCCGCGCAGACACGTTCGGTGTCGTCGCGGAATCTGCGCACGCGGAACATCGCGTCGCGAATAGCGGCGACCTTGATCTTCCAGACCTCATCGTTGATGCCGGAGCCACGCCCGATCGCCTTTGCGGGCTCAGTGCGCGTAAACGTGCCGTACACCGCCGCGGCGACGGTGGTGTTGCCAACGCCGATGTCTCCGGGGATCAGCAGGTCAGCACCGCCGTCGATTTCACTATCGGCGATCTCTGCACCCGCAGCCAACGCCGCATCCCACACGTCTTGCGACACGGCGGGTTCCACGTCGATGGCGCCGGTGGGGGTGTCCAGGTAGTCGTCGATAAGCCTGATGCTCGCTCCCGCAACCCGCGCCGTCGTGGAGGCAGGGCCGACACCGGCGCGCAGCTGCTCAACCTGAGCGGCGCCGGCATCCGATGTCCACGCCGACAAACCTCGCGTAGCAATGCCGTGATTGCCAGCGACGATCACGGCACGCGGGCGCAGAAACGGTGTGGGCACGTCACGGCCTTGTACGGAGGCAACCCACGCACCGATCGCCCCCAGCCTTCCAAGGGCAACGCCACTCGTGCCACCTGCCAACGCATCCGCCACCGCACGGGCATGCGCGCGTTTCGGCGGCTCAACCGGGGGAAACTGCATGGGCTATACCTTCGCGCCCAACGCCACCCGTGGCTTGGGGGAGCGCCAGTTACGCGGCTGAGTAGCGCGGGAGAACGCGTACATACCCAGGCTGAAACCAGTGTTCGCCTCTGGGAACTTTGCACGGACCGCACGGTTGGCGCGGATGCCGATGATGATGCCCTCGATGAAGATGGTGACGATAAACAACAGGCTCACCAAAGACAATGCCGCCGCGACGCGAGGCAGCCACGTGCCGATCAACATCACGATTAGCAGCACCAGCGCCATCGGCATGACGTAGTTGTTGAAGAAGCGCTGCGAGTCCACCCAGTCACGGATGAAGCGACGCTCCTCGCCCTTGTCGCGCTCCATGAGGTAGCGCTCGTCGCCCGAGTCGATCTTGGCCTGCATCTCGCGGTTGCGGGCCCGATTCTCCTCGCGCACCTCCTTCTTGTGCGCCTTCCACTCCTCTTTGGTCATGGACTTCTTCAGCTCTTTTTCGCGCTGACGGATCTGGGCCGGGGTAGCTGCATTCGGATCGCGCACGACACCGCGCTTGATTTCCTGATCAATGCGCTTCGGTGTCGGCTTGCCCTTCGGAGGGGTGTAGCCCTTCGGAAGTTTCGGCTCTGCGGGCGTATCTGCCGCGGGCGTGGTGTCGGTCTGAGGCAGTTCGGCCTTGGTCGAACCAGCCTTATCTGTCTGCTCGGATTTTTCCCAGGGTAGTTTCACGCCACCTAGGCTACAAGGCCACCGCGACATTCCTGTAACCAGTGGGAATAGATTGCGGGGGAGAACCGTTACACCGGCTATGAAGGGGCGCGCGTAGCATGGGCGCCACTCGAACGCGTAGCACGAAGGAGTACCCAATGACTGCACCTACTTCCGCAACTGGCGTGAACCTCACCGAGGCAGCGGCGGCGAAGGCGAAGGCCCTGCTTGATCAGGAGGGCCGCAACGACCTGTCCCTGCGCATCGCTGTTCAGCCTGGTGGCTGCGCTGGTCTGCGCTACCAGCTCTACTTCGACGACCGCGACCTGGACGGCGACAAGGCCGATGAGGTTGGTGGCGTGCGTCTTGTCGTGGACAAGATGAGCGTGCCGTACCTCACGGGTGCGACGATCGATTTCGCGGACACCATCGAGCAGCAGGGCTTCACCATCGATAACCCGAACGCAGGTTCCGCCTGCGCTTGTGGCGACAGCTTCAACTAAGCCGCTACTTAACGACGAAAGCTCCGCACCACCGACGGTGCGGAGCTTTTCGCGCCTTAGCTGCAGCCGTGTTCCTCGGCGAGCCACCGTTTGGCGGCGGGAAGTGCCTCGCTCAGACGGGCATCCACGTCTGGCGGGACGGACACGTACTCGAATGTCTCGCCGGTGCGGGCGACGAAATACCCGTCGGTGATGACAAGCGCGGAGCCGTCGGGGAAGTCGAAGATGGCGTTCGAGGAGGCGAGCCCGCTAGTGGGGGCGCCGAAGCTTTGCGAACGCTCAAGTCCGCGAAACGCCATCATCGCAAGCTCTCCCGCGGACGCGGTAGCCCCGTCCACAAGCACGGCTACGGGCGCGTCCCACTTGCCGGCGATGTTGTTTTCAACTTCCAGCGGTTCCCGGTCGAAGGTACTGTCCCACCAAATCACCGGGCCTTCCGGTAGGAGAGGGGACAGTCCCTGCATCATCGGGCTCGGGTCGCCGCCGTAGTTGCCCCGTAGATCCACAATGGCGCCGCATGCGCCACCGTCGCGGGCGTCGGCAAGGCCGCCCGCCAGCGCCTCCGCGTAGGATTTTCCGTCCATGTTCCGGCTGATCGCCGGGACGGTCGCGAGGGCGATCCCGCCGTCGCGAATCACCTCAGGCTGCGCTGGGGCGGCGGGGGAGGCGTCCCGGCTGGCTTCCGCACCCGGGCGCAACAGCCCGGAGTGCCTGCCGCCGGCTGCGCGCGCCGCCTCGTGGATCAGCGGGTAGAGCTCCTCGCGGCTGGATGCACCTTTTGCAGCGTCCTCAGCGGCTGCTCGCGCCGCGGCGTAGCGCTCCGTATCCGCGTAGACGCCATTGTCGGTCAGCTCGAGGGCCGTCTTGGCGTAGCGCGCGGGGGTGTCGGTGCCGAAAAATCGGGCCTGGCCGTCGAGTTTCGCCGTGTACGTCGGGCCCCACACGTACGCCACAGCAAGGACGGCGATGAGCACCACCGCCGTAACCGCCGCGAGGATCTTCCGCATGATGGCCTAGAGCTCGACCGGGTAATCCTTGTGCTCGATCTGGGGATCGATGCGCTTCTCCACGAAGATGCCGTGCCAAACCATGAACGCCAGCACCGTCCAGAGACGACGCGAGTGGTCGGACACACCATCGCGGTGCTCCTTGAGCATCTCCAGGACCTGGTCCTTGGCAAAGATGTCGTCGGTCTGCGACTCGCGGATCGTGTCCTGCGCCCAACCAAAGAGTTCGTCGCCGGCCAGCCAGTGGCGCATCGGCACCGGGAAGCCCAACTTCTTGCGGTGCAGCACGTGCGCCGGAACGATCTGCTCCATTGCTTTGCGCAGCGCGTACTTCGTGGTGCCGTTGGCAATCTTCTGGTCGTACGGGATCGTCTGCGCGACCTCGAAAACTTCCTTGTCCAGGAACGGAACGCGCAGCTCCAGGGAGTTCGCCATGTTCATCTTGTCGGCCTTGACCAGAATGTCGCCGCGCATCCAGGTGAACAGGTCCAGGTTCTGCATACGTGCCACCGGATCCATCTCGGTCGACGTTGCATAAATCGGTGCGGTGACCTCGCGGTGGTCCCACTCGCGCTTCGCCCACGGTAGGACGCGCTGGAGCTGCTCAAAGTTAAACGAGCGCGCATTGCCGTAGTAACGGTCCTCCATCGGGGTAGTGCCGCGCTCAAGCAGGCTCTTGCCCTTCATGCCCTCCGGCAACACGCGGCTGAGGCGGTTCAGCCCCTTGTTCAGTGCGCTCGGCAGTTTCTCAAACGGCGCGAGCGACAGTGGTTCCTTGTAGATGGTGTACCCACCGAACAGCTCATCCGCGCCCTCACCGGACAGCACAACCTTGACGTGCTTTCGGGCTTCCTGTGCCACGAAGAACAGTGGCACCAGGGAAGGGTCAGCCACCGGATCGTCGAGGTACCACATGATCTTCGGAATCGCGTCGGCGTACTCCTCCGGGGAGACAATCTTCACGATGTGCTCCACACCAATCGCCGCAGCAGACTCTGCAGCGACGTCCACCTCGGAATAGCCCTCCCGCTCAAAACCAGTGGTGAAGGTCAACAGGTTCGGATTGTGACGCTTCGCCAGCGCCGCGATCGCCGTGGAGTCGATTCCGCCAGACAAGAAGGAACCAACCGTCACGTCAGCGCGCATATGCTTTTCGACGGAATCCTCCAACGCCCGGGCAATCCTGTCGTACAGGTCCTGCTCCTTGCCCTTTGGCACAGGCTGGGAATTGAAGTGTGGCTTGAAGTAGCGGTCCGAGTGGACCTCGCCACCAGGCTTGATAGTCACGGTGCAGCCCGACTCCACGCGACGGATCTCGCGGTGCAGGCTCTCCGGCTCCGGGACGTATTGCAGATCCACGTAGTGCTCGATTGCACGGCGATCAAGGTCGAGGCCTAGACCCATCTCGTCTGCCATCTCCAGGATGGACTTCTTTTCGGAGGCGAAAACGGTGCCCTTGTCGGTCGTCGCATAGAACAGTGGCTTGATGCCAAACTGGTCGCGCGCTGCGAACATCGTCTTGGTCTCGGTGTCCCAAATAGCGAAGGCGAACATGCCGCGCAGATGCTCAACCACGTTGGCGCCCCAGTGGTGGAAACCGACCACGATCGGTTCGCCATCACCTGCGGTGTTGAAGGTGTATCCGGCCTTGGTGAGTTCCTCGCGCAACTCCACGTAGTTGTAAATCTCGCCGTTAAACGTCAGGGCGTAACGTTCGGGGTTTTCTGCCGGCCCCCAGCGCAGTGGCTGGTGGGAGTGCTCGATGTCGATGATCGCCAGGCGGTTAAAGCCGAAAACAGCGTCATCGTCGTTCCATGTTCCCGCAGCGTCAGGGCCGCGGTGATACATGCAGGAAAGCGAGCGACCGACCGCGTCGGTAAACACTGGGGCATCGCCGCGGGCAGTCAACAGTGCAACAAGACCGCACATCGTTGTGAAACCTCTCCTATATATAAGGTGCGCCGCCTCGAACCGTGCGGCACCGTCATGACGCATTCCACAATAGGGTTTTCAACGGCGAACTCGTGAACCGAACGCGTCGCGGAGTGTCCACCTTTTGCGGTGCCCCATAAGGGGGCCAACTAATGGTTGAGGGGTCAAAGCGAAGATTTCGACTGATCTTCGCAACGCCTTGCTTATGAACTTAATGCCCAGCACTGCGGGTTAATTTGCGGGGGAGAGGTGGTTTTGTTCGGAGGGGCGATCGTCGAAAAGCGTGAGGCTCGACAAGATTCCGTAGCGACGATCTGTTTGAACTATTCTGGCTCCGTAGGAATGTTCTGCCATCGGCATGTGCATTCGATGGTTCTAGTGTGGACAGGAAGGCAAACACACGTGGAAAAGGAAGTTAAGCGCGGATTCGCCAAGAAGGCTGCCGTCGCCGGTTCGCTGCTCCTCGGAAGCTTTGCGCTGACGGGCTGTGATGTAGCTCCGCCGGAGTCAGTCGCGCGCATCCTCGACATGGGCTGGCCGGACCCGGTCACCCCTGAAGGTACCCAGATGTACAACTTCTGGGTTTGGGTCTGGGTAGCAGCCTGGACAATCGGCATCATTATGTGGGGTCTGTTCCTCTGGTCCATCGTTCGGTGGAACCACAAGGCCCGCGAAAAGCAGGGTGCCGGCGAGTTCCCGAAGCAGCTGCAGTACAACGTGCCGCTCGAGCTCGGTCTGACGATCCTCCCGATCGTCATCGTTATGGTCCTGTTCTTCTTCACGGTTCAGGCACAGACCCGCACGACCGCCCTGGATAAGGATCCGAAGGTTACCGTTGACGTCACCGGCTACCAGTGGAACTGGAAGTTCGGCTACGCAGAGGTCGCAGGCGATCTGACTGCAGACGGTCGCGACTACGACGGTCTTGACGCTGAGCGCCAGGCTCTTGCAGAGGCAACGAAGTACGACGACGAGGACATGCACAACGCGAACCCGATCCACGGCACCTCGATGGGCGACCTGTCCTACCTCAACTTCAACGAGATCGAGACCGTTGGCTCCACCGAGGAAGTTCCGGTCCTGGTTCTGCCGACCGACACCCCGATCGCGTTCCGTCTCGCATCTGGCGACGTGAACCACGCATTCTGGGTTCCGGAGTTCCTCTTCAAGCGCGACGTCTACGCGCACCCGGAGTCGAACCAGCAGCAGCGTGAGTTCCAGATTGAGCGCATCGACAAGGAAGGTGCATTCGTCGGCCGCTGTGCTGAGATGTGCGGTACCTACCACGCAATGATGAACTTCGAGATCCGTGCAGTCACGCCCGAGAAGTTCCAGCAGTACATCGAATTCCGTCGCCAGAACCCGGAGGCACCGAACTCCGAGGCACTGCGCTCCATCGGTGAAGCACCGTACGCAACCAGCACCCGTCCGTTTGTGTCCGAGCGCGAGGGTTCTCGTGACGGCGTCAACACTGTCGATCCGAACGCGACCGTTTAAGAAAGAGAGAACGTAGCCATGGGAACCGGTTCAAAAGTTTTCTACGCCATTGGCACATTTCTTGCCCTGATGGCAGTGTTCTACATCCTCGCAACGGCGTGGATCGGCGAAGATGCATACCTCTTCGGTGTTGAGTGGATCGGCGCAGTGGGCCTCGTGCTTGCTACCGCACTCTGCTTCATGCTCGGCGGTTACCTCCACATTGCGGAGTCCCGCTCTGACGTCCTCCCGGAAGACTGGGAAGAGGCAGAGATTGAAGACGGCGCTGGCGTGCTGGGCTTCTTCTCGCCGGGCTCGATCTGGCCGTTTACGATGTCTGCATCGATTCTGTTCCTCGGTCTCGGCATTGCCTTCTGGCAGTTCTGGCTGATCGCCTTTGGTGCGGTCATGCTGATCTGGGCTACCGCCCAGCTGAACCTGCAGTACGGCATTCCGCGCGAGAAGCACTAGCGCAGAAAGAGTGGGTCGCGGCCTTCCCGGCCCACGACAATGCCCCTTCCGGGTTATCGGAAGGGGCATTTTTGTTGTTAAAGAGATTTCAATCAATCGAAAGTTTAGGCACGAAGCGGGGGTGTGCCACAATGTGATGTCGGGCACACTTGGGAACTATCTGGAACTCCAGTCCGACTCCTATTTGCTCGAGTAATTGGGGGAACTATCCTGCGGGGAAGCCGGCGACTTTGGGTGGCGGCGCAATGACCTGCGTTGATGTGCGTCGGATAGACGCTATAAAAAGTTCCCGAACTTCTAAAAATTATTTTTGCAACCAAAATGTTTTTAAATGCTGCTGGTTGGCCCCTGTCTCACAGGGAAATCGTGGGGGTGAATGAGATGAATATCAGGAAGAAATAGGGGATAATCGCATGCGTGACGACCGCAACTACTAACCCAAATATGGCGACTCCGCAGAATCGTCTTCCGGCGCTGAACCGGCCGAACATGGTCAGCGTTGGCACGATCGCGTTCCTCGCCCAAGAGCTCATGTTCTTTGCCGGCTTGTTCGCGATGTACTTCACATCGCGTGCAAACGGCCTCGCCGCAGGTGACTGGAGCAACCAGACGGACCACCTCAACGTCCTTTTCGGCGGAATCATTACCGTCGTGCTGATTGGTTCCTCTTTCACCTCTCAGTTCGGCGTGTTCGCTGCAGAACGAGGTGACGTATACGGCTTGCGCAAGTGGTTCACCGTAACCGTTGTGCTTGGCGTCATCTTCCTCGGTCTGGTGGCATTCGAATGGACCGAGATGGTCATGCACGGCGTGACCCCGCAGTCCAGCGTTTATGGATCGGTGTTCTACATCATCACCGGTTTCCACATGGCGCACGTGACTGCAGGCATCATCGCGTTCATCGTTGTGCTGATGCGAGTAGCCAAGTCGAAGTTCACCCCGGCACAGGCAACTGCTGCCATGGTGGTTTCGTACTACTGGCACTTCGTCGACGCCATTTGGATCGGCGTGTTCATCACCCTGTACCTCGTCCAGTAGCCGTGCCCTGGGTATAACCCGGGCTGCAGACGTGTTCTGAAAACTCGTTAATAAGGAACAAAATGGAAAACTCACCCAACAAGAAGCGTCGCGCACGCAAGGCGCAGCGCACCTTCGCAGGTGCTGCTGCGTTGACGCTGGGCTTGTCCGGCGCGGGTCTTCTCGCATCGGCGTTGGCCCCTAATGCACAGGTGGCCACCGCCCAGCGTGACGACCAGGCCCTTATCCAGGAGGGTAAGGAAATCTACGATGTCGCTTGCATCACCTGCCACGGTGCGAACCTGCAGGGCGTTGCCGACCGTGGTCCGTCTCTGATCGGTACCGGCGAAGGCGCCGTGTACTTCCAGGTCAACTCTGGCCGTATGCCGATGATGTCGAACGACGCGCAGGCTGAGCGTAAGAAGCCGCGCTACACGGAGAACCAGGCTCTCGCCTTGGCTGCATATGTCGCAGCCAACGGTGGAGGCCCGGAGCTCGTGTACAACCCGGACGGCACCCTGGCTAAGGAAGAGCTGCGCGGCAAGAACTACGACGGCAAGGTTCAGGAAGCAGACGTCGCACGTGGCGGCGAACTCTTCCGTTTGAACTGCGCCTCCTGCCACAACTTCACCGGTCGTGGTGGCGCATTGTCTTCTGGTAAGTACGCCCCGGTGCTCGACCCTGCGAACGAGCAGGAGATCTACCAGGCGATGCTCACTGGTCCGCAGAACATGCCGAAGTTCTCTGACCGTCAGCTCAGCGCTGATGAGAAGAAGGACATCATTGCCTTCATTAAGTCGACCAAGGAGACCCCGTCCCCGGGTGGCTGGTCCCTCGGTGGCCTCGGCCCGGTTTCTGAAGGTATTGCGATGTGGATGATCGGCATCTCGCTGGTCGCCGCTGGTGCTATGTGGATTGGATCCCGCTCATGAGTGATGTGAAGAAGAATTACACGAAGGAAGAGCTTGACCGCATGAGCAATGCGGAGCTCGCTGCTCTCGGCACGGAGCTTGACGACGTAACGGTTGCTTACCGTAAGGAGCGCTTCCCGGTCGAGGGTGACCCTCGCGAGAAGTCCTCTGAGCGTGGCATCAAGATTTGGTTGGCCATCTCGGTTCTCGCCGCGATTGCTTTCCTCGGTGTTTACCTGTTCTGGCCGTGGGAGCCGAAGTTCCACGGCGACGAAGGTCTCTGGATCTACACCTTCTACACGCCACTGCTTGGTCTGACTGCAGGCCTGGCCTTTCTCGGCCTGGGTGTTGCAATCATCCAGTACGTGAAGAAGTTCGTCCCTGAAGAGATCGCTGTACAGCGTCGCCACGACGGCCCGTCCAGCGAGCTGGATCGTCGCACTACGACCGCACTGCTGAACGATGCTTGGGAGACCTCGACGCTTGGTCGTCGCAAGGCGCTCAAGGGTCTGCTCGGCACCGCTGGTGTCCTCGCCGGTCTGATGGTCATCGCTCCGCTTGGCGGCATGATCAAGAACCCGTGGAAGGTCCGCCACGAGCTGAACTACTTCGGCGACGGCACCCTGTGGACCCACGGCTGGACCGTCCAGGATCAAGGCGTGAAGGTTTACCTCGGCCGCGACACCGGTGCGATTGCAGAACTTCACAAGGGTGAGGTCGGCTCGCACTACACCACCGCCGGCGTGTCCCGCCTGGTGCGTATGCGTCCGGAGGACCTTGCCGCCGCTGCGATGGAGACCGTGTTCCCGCTCTACCCAGAGGACGTCAATGACGGCAAGGAATACGACCCGAAGCGCGATGTGTATGAGAACCACATGCACTCCATCCACGGTCCGCGCAACGCTGTCATGCTGATCCGTCTGCGTTCTGAGGACGCGAAGCGCGTCATCGAACGTGAGGGTCAGGAAGACTTCCACTACGGCGATTACTACGCCTACTCCAAGATTTGCACGCACATTGGTTGCCCGACCTCGCTGTACGAGGCTCAGACCAACCGCATCCTGTGCCCGTGCCACCAGTCACAGTTCGATGCGTTGCAGCACGGTAAGCCGATCTTCGGTCCCGCCGCTCGTGCACTGCCGCAGCTTCCTGTGACGGTTGACGAAGACGGTTACCTCATCGCCAACGGGAACTTCATTGAGCCCGTCGGCCCGGCATTCTGGGAGCGTCAGTCCTAATGAGTACGAAACTTCAGCAAGCCGCAAACAATGCGGATTCCCGCTTTACCGTTGCGGGCGTCCTGCGCCCGCAGCTCAACAAGGTCTTCCCGACGCACTGGTCCTTCATGCTCGGCGAGATGGCGCTCTACAGCTTCATCATCCTGCTGCTGACTGGTATCTACCTGGCCTTGTTCTTCGACCCGTCGATCACCAAGGTGATCTACGACGGTGCATACCTGCCGCTCAACGGCGTCGAAATGTCCCGTGCATACGCAACCGCGCTTGACATTTCCTTTGACGTCCGCGGTGGCCTGTTTGTTCGTCAGATGCACCACTGGGCTGCACTGATGTTCATGATGGCAATGTTCGCCCACATGATGCGTGTCTTCTTCACCGGTGCGTTCCGTCGCCCGCGTGAGGCAAACTGGCTCATCGGTGTAACCCTTGTCCTCCTCGGCATGATTGAGGGCTTCATGGGCTACTCCCTGCCGGACGATCTGCTCTCCGGTGTTGGTCTGCGCATTATGTCCGCGATCATCCTGGGCCTGCCGATCATCGGCACCTGGATGCACTGGGCTATCTTCGGCGGCGACTTCCCGTCCGATCTGATGCTGGACCGCTTCTACATCCTGCACGTGCTGATCCTGCCGGGCATCATCCTGGCGCTGATCGCAGCTCACCTGCTGCTCGTGTGGTTCCAGAAGCACACCCAGTTCCCGGGACCGGGTCGCACCGAGAACAACGTTGTTGGTGTCCGCATCATGCCGGTGTTTGCAACGCACGCAATCGGCTACATGATGATCGTGTTCGCAGTGCTGGCTGCAATGGCTGGTCTGACCACCATCAACGGTATTTGGAACATCGGCCCGTACAACCCGTCGCAGGTGTCTGCTGGTTCGCAGCCTGACGTCTACATGCTGTGGACTGATGGTGCCGCCCGTGTCATGCCGGCTTGGGAGCTCTACATCGGTAGCTACACCATCCCGGGTGCATTCTGGGTCGCACTGCTCTGTGGTCTGATGGTTGCGCTGCTCATCGCCTACCCCTTTATCGAGAAGAAGGTCACCGGCGACGACGCACACCACAACTTGCTGCAGCGTCCGCGTGACGTTCCGGTACGTACCGGCATCGGCGTGATGGGTCTGACCTTCTTCCTGCTGATGACCATCTCCGGTGGTAACGACCACGTTGCTCACTTCTTCCAGATCTCGCTGAACGCGATGACCTGGGTGGGACGTATCGGCATCATTGTTCTGCCGCCGCTGGCATTCTTCATCACCTACCGTCTGTGCATCGGCCTGCAGCGCTCCGACCGCGCTGTGCTGGAGCACGGTATCGAGACCGGCATCATCAAGCGTTTGCCGAACGGTGCCTTCATCGAGATCCACCAGCCGCTTGGCCCAGTGGACGAGAATGGTCACCCGGTTCCGCTCGAGTACGCAGGTGCTCGTGTGCCGAAGCAGATGAACCAGCTTGGCTTCGCTGACTCTGAGACCATCGGTAAGTTCTCGCCCGCCGAGATCGGCGTGTCTGAGCGTGTACGCGATGCAGAGAAGCAGAAGCACGAGGAGGCTGTCGAGACGCTGCGTGCTCTCGAGGCCAACAAGGATCGCGACGACCGCGACGTATCGCCTCGCTAGCATGTAAGTAGTTGCGTGAATCGCCCCTCACCACACTGTGGTGCGGGGCGATTTTCTTTGTAACAATGAGGTTAACAAGCAAGTGTGAGTAAGATCACACAATCCGTTTTAATTGGATTGTCTTTAACTTTGCGGAGATCAACTTGCTTCTTGGTTTGGCGGATAAATGCGCAGCGTATGGCTGTGTTTTGAGGTTGTTGGACCGTTCTTAGTTTTCATTTAGAAACGCAGACTTCGACGCTGTTTCGCATCAAATCTTTTGATAACGGAACTGTAACGGCGTGTTGGCTGGACACTCTTGTTGCCGTTTCGTAACCTGTTCGAGACATTGCGACAACAGCCGTTGGAAGCATGGATCGAAAACAACATATGAGCCGTAACTCTGAAGTGGAGATCGGAAAAGCCGATCGAAGCCGAAGGGGACCGGGGAACCAGAGTGGAGCACCTGCTCCCGTGGGGCGTAGGTCGTTCGGACCGAGGGTCATTTCTCAACACCCCGCCCGACAGCTAACCCGGTTGGCGAAGAGAAGATATGGAGAAAATCTAAAGTGGCAAAGCACCGTCGCCAGACCAACACCGCAGCCCGCGCAGCAGCGGCCACCACCGCTCTCGCAGCAGGCGCTGCACTCATTGCGCCGGCCGCCGCCTCCGCAGCAGAGGTCCGCGTCCCCAACTCGCCGATCGCAGTACAGGTCCCGGGTATTGAGACCATTCCAGGCGTAGCGGCAATCCCGGGCATTGACGCCTGGATCCCGTCGCTGAAGGGCGCAGCCGCTACGGGCGACGCTCAGGCTGCTATCGCTCGCGTGAAGGCTCTGCCGGGCGTGAACAACGTTCCGGGCTTCAGCGCCTTCATCGCGAACGTCGAGAAGCAGGTTCTGCCGGCTCAGGCCGCAACCAACTACTCGGCACCGGCCGCTGCGCCGCAGCCGGCTCCGGCCCCGCAGCCGTCCTTCGCTGAGCGCGTCGTGTCCATCGCGCAGTCCAAGGTTGGTTCCCCGTACGTTTACGGTGCAGCTGGCCCGAACGCATTCGACTGCTCCGGTTTCACCTCCTGGGTTTACGCTCAGGCTGGCAAGTCCATCCCGCGTACCTCCCAGGCTCAGGCTGCTGCTGGCCAGCAGGTTGCGCTGAGCAACATCCAGCCGGGTGACATCGTTGTTTACTACGGTGGTGCATCCCACGTTGGCATCTACGTTGGCAACGGCCAGATCATCGATGCGCTGAACTCCGGTATCCCGGTGGGCTACCGCGATCTGCACCTCATGCCGATCCACTCTGTGGTTCGCTTCTAACGGCACGTTTTCAAGCCCCGACTCTGTTTTGGAGTTGGGGCTTTCGTGCGTTTTGGGGACCTTGACACCTCGTGCGTCACACCAGTGCTCTTGATTCACAATATGCTGTGTGGCCATGTTTTTTGCTTGGACGGTGGGGCCGATGTCGCTATAGTTTTTGTGTTCTCACAAGTATTGCGAAAAGGTTTTGGTCGTGGGTAAGCACTCTTTTCAGTCTCGTCGTCCTTCTGCTCAGAAGACTGCGGTGTCCGCGCTCGTCGGCGCCATTCTCGCCGGCGGCGTCGCGGCCCCTGTGAAGGCCGATGATGTCGATGCTCTCATCGATGAGATGGAGCAGATCTCCCACGACGCCACTGCGAAGTCGGAAGAAATTAAGGGACTCGAAGAGAAAATCGCCGATTCAGAGCGCAAGGTTGAGGAAGCCAATGGCCGCGCTGCAGAGGCGAAACAGGAACTTGCCGCTATTCAAGAGGTAAGCAACGAGCATCGCAGGAATGTCGGTGACATTGCGCAGTCCCGTTACCGTATCCCGAAATCTGACGCGATCCTGACCACCCTGGATTCGGGCAACCCGCAAGAGGCGATCGACCGTTCTGCTTATTTGGCGGCGCTCACTCGCAAGTCTCAACGCGCGTTGACCGAGTTGGAGGATGCCAACCGGATGGCGGCAGAGAAGTCCAACTCGGCCAATATTGCGGTGGCTGAGGCACGCCATGCGCGCAATGAGCTGGAGATTCAGCGTAAGAAGCTGGAGCGTGAACGTGAAGAGCTGGATGACAAGGTTCGTGACATCGAACACCGCGTAGACAACTTGAGCGAGGCCGATCGCCTGCGCTGGATCAATAAGGACAACCCGATCAGCGGCGCGTCGCTTCCGGGCGTGGACTCCGGAATCGTTGGTGCGGCGTTGGCGCAAGTGGGTAAGCCATATGGCTGGGGCTCTGCTGGACCGGATGCGTTCGATTGCTCTGGTTTGATGGTGTGGGCGTATGGGCAGAACGGCATTAGCATTCCGCGTACCTCCCAAGCGCAGCTTGCGGGTGGCACGCCGGTGTCACTGGATGCGTTGCAGCCGGGTGACATCATTGGTTACTACCCGGGCGTGACTCACGTGGGTATGTACATCGGTAACGGCATGGTCGTGCACTCGTCTGACTACGGCATTCCGATCCAGGTAGTGCCGGCGAACTCCATGCCGATTCAGGGGGCTGTGCGCTACTAGCGCGATTATGACCACGTTGTTGGTAACGAATGATTTCCCGCCCACTGTCGGCGGGATTCAGTCGTACTTGCGGGATTACGTCGACGAGCTCGTCAAGCGCGAAGGCCCGGAATCAATCATCGTGCTCGCCTCCGTCCAGGAAGCAGATGCTGCGCGCGAGTGGGACGCCGAGCAGAGTTTCGCGGTGATTCGTTGGCCTCGCAACATCATGTTGCCTACCCCGGGGCTTGCTCGGGAGATGGCTCGAATTATCAGAACGCACAGCATCGACACTGTGTGGTTCGGTGCGGCTGCACCGTTGGCAATTCTCGGTGCCCAGGCGAAACGTGCTGGAGCAAAACGTGTGGTGGCTACTACCCACGGCCACGAGGTGGGCTGGGCGATGATTCCTGTGGCCCGTCAGGTGTTGCGCCGGATTGGTCGTAGCGCGGATGTGGTGACGTACATTTCGCGGTTCACGATAGAGCGCTTGCAGGCGGTGTTCGGCGATGACGTCGACTATGTTGCGCTGCCGTCGGGGGTGGACACGGATTTCTTCGCGCCAGCGAGCGCGCACAAGCGGGATGAAACGCGGCGCTGGCTCGGCGTGGGTGATGCGCCACTTGTGGTGTGTTCGTCGCGGTTGGTCCCGCGCAAGGGACAGGATGTGTTGATCCGTGCGTTGCCGGAGATTCGTCGATACGCGCCGAATGCGAGATTGGTGATTGTGGGGGAGGGGCCGTACGAGCAGCGGCTGCGCAAGCTCGCCGCGTCTTCGCCGGGCGTGGAATTCACGGGCCGGGTGTCGCGCGAGCGGTTGCGCGACATTGTGGCTGCCGCCGATGTGTTTGCCATGCCCGCGCGGACGCGGTGGGGTGGTCTTGATGTGGAAGGTCTGGGGATTGTGTATCTCGAGGCGCAGGCGTGTGGGGTTGCGGTAGTCGCTGGCGATTCCGGTGGTGCGCCGGAGACGGTGGTGCCGGAAAGCGGTGTCGTCGTCAATGGTCGCGATGTGAATGAGGTCGCGCGGTCCATTGGGCAATTGCTTTGCGACGACCACCGCACCGCCATGGGCACCGCCGGGCGCAAGCATGTACAACGGGAGTTTTCGTGGGGCACTCTGGGGGAGCGCCTGCGCGACGTGTTGGCGGGTTAGGGCTGACCGCTGTCAGGGGCATAAACTGTCCGGCTATGACTTCACAACGAGGAGACCAGGCGCTGACAGTCGGCTTTGACATTGGCGGGACGAACGCTCGTGCATCTGTGGTCGCGCCGGATGGGTCGATCCTCGACACGGTGAGTACGCGGACCCCGCAGGACGCTGACGGGCTGACCCGCACGATCGTGCAGATGGTCGAGCAGCTCCAGGACAAACACGAGATCGGGGCAGTTGGCGCTGCCGTTGCGGGCTTCCTCGACCCGGAGTGTGAAATCGTGCGTTTTGCGCCCCATTTGCCGTGGCGTGATGATCAGCCGGTGCGCAAAGATTTGGAGAATGCGCTGGGGCTGCCGGTCCGGCTCGAGCACGATGCGAATGCGGCAGCCTGGGGTGAGTATCGGTTCGGTGCCGCTCGTGACGCAGAGACGTGGGTGTTTTTCGCCGTCGGCACAGGGATCGGCGCAACGCTGATGCACCGTGGCGAGATTTACCGTGGTGCGTTCGGCACCGCGCCTGAGTTTGGCCACATCACGGTGGTGCCGGGAGGTCGGGTGTGCTCGTGTGGCAAGCAGGGCTGTCTTGAGCGATACGCTTCTGGCACCTCGCTGGTCGATTGTGCGATCGAGATTGCCAGCAGGGGAGGGTATCGAGGTTCCGATTTGTACCGGGAGGTCGTCGAAAAGCGAGCAAGCGGGCACGACATTATGGCCGCAGCACGCGCAGGCGATGGGCTGGGTGTGGCGGCTCTGGAGAGTTTCTCCATCTGGCTGGGACGAGGCCTGGCAATGGTGTCCGACATTTTGGATCCATCGCTGATCGTCCTCGGCGGTGGTGTGAGCGAAGACGCTGATCTTTTCCTTGACGCTGCCAAAGCGTCCATGGCGTCGAACATCGTCGGCGCTGGATACCGTCCGCTGCCGGAGATCCTCTGTGCTGAGCTCGGAGCGAAGGCGGGTATGATTGGCGTTGCTGATTTGGCCCGCCAGCTGCGATAAAAAGGGGAGAAACAATGGCAAACAAGTGGTATTCCCTGTTCAAGGCTATTTTCGGGCCGCCGCTGTTGGTGTGGAACCGCCCGCGCATTTACGGTGTGGAGAACATCCCGGAGGAAGGTCCGGCCCTGTTGGTTTCTAACCATCAGGCTGTGCTGGATTCCTTTTACTTGCCGTTGATGGTTCGCCGACAGCTGAAGTTCCCGGCCAAAATGGAGTACTTCACTGGCACGGGGCTCAGTGGACGTTTGCAGCGGTTTTTCTTCACCGCCGTAGGCCAAGTTCCCATTGACCGAAGCTCCGACACCGCCGGGGACGTCTTGCTGGAAACGGTGAAGAAGATTTTCGACGACGGCGAGCTCTTCGGCATTTATGCCGAGGGAACCCGTTCGCCGGATGGGCGTGTGTACAAGGGGCGCACTGGCATGGCGCGCATTGCTATGCCAACCGGCGTGCCTGTGATTTTGGTCGGCATGATTGGATCTGGTCGCGCGAACCCGATCGGCACCAAGCTCATCCGGCCGGTCAAGGTGCAGATCAAGATTTCGGAGCCGATTGATCCGCGAGCTTGGGCGGTTGAAAATGGCTACGACCCTGACTCGCGCGAGGCCGTGCGTCCCTTTACGGACTACTGCATGCATCGCATTGCAGAGATGATCGGTGAGGAATACGCGGATGTCTACGCGACCGATGTGAAGAAGTCCCTCGAGCAGACGGGGAAGTACCCCGAAGGTGCTGAACCGAAAACTGGGCCGAAAGGTGTGCAGTAATGAATAAACCACTTGTTACCCGAATCGCGTTGGTATGCGTCGTTGTTGTGATGTTCCTGATTGCGTCTGAGCAGGGCTGGTACCCGAAACTGTCGGGCCCGCTTGCTGTCGTTGCGGTGGCTGCAGTGATGTTTTGGCCGAGGCGTGTTGAGGGTGAGAAGGGCCCTTCGCGACGCGAGGTGTTGGGGGATATTCGATCGGAGCAACGGAAGTAGTTCGACGCAGTGAGATTCTTCTACGACACCGAATTCATTGAGGACGGCGAAACCATCGAGCTGGTGTCCATCGGCATTGTTGCTGAGGATGGCCGCGAATACTATGCGGTGTCCGATGAGTTCGACCCAGCACGCGCCAACGCTTGGGTCAAAGCGCACGTGTTGTCGAAGCTCCCTCCGAAGAACCAACCAGTGTGGAAGTCGCTGGAGCGCATCCGTAACGAGGTCTATGAGTTTCTCACCTCGGGTGACACCAGGCCAGAACTGTGGGCTTGGGTTGGCGCCTATGACCACGTGGTGCTCGCGCAACTATGGGGTGACATGTCTGGTCTGCCGCGTTCGCTGCCGCGCTACACCTGCGAGCTGAAGCAGTATTGGCAGATGGCGGGCAAGCCGCGTCTGCCACGGGTGCCGGAGGGCAACCACGATGCTCTCGTTGATGCGCGCCATAATCTGCGGAAGTTTCGTGTGTGTGCGGAGCATTTGCCGTTGAACCGCGACGGCGCCGTATCCAAAATGTGAGACGATAAAACCGCCTTGTGAGAAGTTGCAGGCTGTACCGCCTGTACTGGGGCAGTAATCCGTGCTAAATATAGAACGGTGAGCTGGACTATTGATATCCCCAAAGAGGTACTGCCCGATCTGCCGCCGCTGCCGGGAGATTTAAACGCGCAGTTTGAAGATGTTATTTCCCGCGATGCGAAGCAGCAGCCGTCGTGGGACCCTGCCCAGGCTGAGTATGTTCGCAAGATTTTGGAGTCCGTCCCGCCGGTCGTGCTCGCGCCCGAGGTTGAGGGGCTCAAGTCGCATCTAGCGGACGTCGCCAACGGCAAGGCGTTCATGCTGCAGGGTGGCGATTGTGCTGAGACGTTCGAGTCCAACACCGAGCCACACATCCGTGCCAACGTGCAGACCCTGCTGCAGATGGCTGCGGTGTTGACCTACGGTGCGTCGATGCCGGTGGTCAAACTTGCTCGTATTGCTGGCCAGTACGCGAAGCCGCGCTCGTCTGATCTTGATGAGAATGGTTTGCCGAATTACCGCGGTGACATCGTCAACGGTGTGGATCCGACCGAGGAGTCTCGTCGCCACGATCCGGCCCGCATGGTGCGTGCGTACGCGAACTCGTCGGCGGCGATGAACTTGGTGCGTGCCCTGACGGCGTCCGGTACTGCGGACCTGCACAACATCAACAACTGGAACCGAGAGTTCGTGACTAACTCGCCGGCGGGTGCGCGTTACGAAGCACTTGCTCGCGAGATTTCGCGTTCGCTTGCGTTCATGGATGCTTGTGGCGTCAGCGACACGAACCTGCGTACGTCCAGCGTGTACGCATCCCACGAGGCGCTGTTGGTGGATTACGAACGTGCGATGCTGCGTTTGGCCACGGATTCGAAGGGTGAGACGAAGCTTTACGATCTGTCCGCCCACCAGCTCTGGATCGGTGAGCGCACCCGCGGTATCGACGATTTCCACGTCAACTTCGCCGCGATGATCAGCAACCCGATCGGTATCAAGTTGGGCCCGACCACCACTCCAGAAGAGGCTGTCGCTTACGCAGATAAGCTTGATCCGAACCGCGAGCCGGGTCGTTTGACCATGGTGATCCGCATGGGGCAGGACCGGATCCGCGAAGTACTGCCTGGCATTGTCAAGGCGGTTGAGGCCTCCGGCCACAAGGTCATTTGGCAGTCGGACCCGATGCACGGCAATACGTTCACGTCGAGCAATGGCTACAAGACGCGTCACTTTGACAAGATCATCGACGAAGTTCAGGGCTTCTTCGAGGTCCACCGCGAACTCGGCAGCCACCCGGGTGGTATTCACATCGAGCTCACGGGTGAAGACGTCACTGAGTGCCTCGGCGGTGCGCAGGACATCACTGATGTGGATCTGCCGGGCCGTTACGAGTCCGCTTGCGACCCGCGTCTGAACACCGAGCAGGCACTCGAGCTGTCCTTCCTCGTTGCAGAGATGCTGCGCTACTAAGACAGCGCTACTCGGCCAGCGCTACTCGGCCAGCGCTACCGCGGGATGACGATCTCCGGGATGTCGCCATACATCCCGGAGCCGAACCACCACGCGCCCAGACCAACCGCAGCTACCACGGCGATTGCAACAGCGGTGTAGAGCACGACACCGATCAGAGAGCGGTTAGTTACCGGCTTGACAGCGGGGCGCTTTGCCGGATTGGGAGCGGCAGGCCGGGGTGCACGTGGTGGCACGGGTGCGGGCACGGGGGCGGCTGCAGGCGGAACGGGGGCCGGAACCGGAGCCGCCTGTGCAGCGGGCCATTGGCTGCGTGACGGCAGTTCTGGGGACGCCTGCTTAGTTGGCCTCTCAACTGCAGGGGCGACTCGCGTTGGAGCCTCGTCATCGGGGAAGAGGCGTCGCTGTGCGGCGTTGTTGACCAGTCCGAAGTTAGTCGGGTGTGCTGCGGCTCGCGTGGCTGCGGCATTGCGCGGGGCAGGCACGGTGTAATCCGGCAGTGCAAGTTCGGCTGCTACGTCGTCGAGTGCGGCGAGGAATTCTCCCGCATCGCGGAAGCGCGCTTCGGGGGTGCGGGCGGTTGCGGTGGCGACGAGCTCGTCGAAAAGCATTGGCACCCCGGCAATGAGTGAGGACGGCGCGGGCACATCTCCATGGAGGCGTGCGTACGCGTGCGCGATGGGGGTGTCGCCGTGAAATGGCGTGCGGCCGGTGAGGAGTTCGAACAACACGATGCCGGCGGAGTACACATCCGACGCGGCTGTGATGGGGCTGCCGTCGACTTGTTCGGGGGAGAGGTAGGCGACGGTGCCCACGATTTGGTCGGTCGAATGTGTGTTTTCGGCGGCTGCGCGCACGAGGCCGAAGTCGGAGAGTTTGACGCGGCTGGAGGCGTCGATAAGCACGTTGTCCGGCTTAATATCGCGGTGCACCATGCCTTTCTCATGCGCGACAGAAAGTCCCGTGAGCATGCCGCGCATCACCTCCGCGGCTGCGTGGGGAGGCATCGGACCACGCTCGGCGAGCAATTCGCGCAGCGTGCCGCCGGTGATGAGTTCCATGATGAGAAACACGTTGTTGCCGGACGCGGAGAAGTCGTACACGTTGACCAAGTTAGGGTGGCTGAGCTGCGCCATCGCGCGGGCTTCGCGCCGGAAGCGGTCGCGAAACACAGCGTCGTGGACGTATTGCTCGTGCATGACTTTCGCAGCGACTTCCCGGCCCAGGCGGGAATCGATGCAGCGATACACCGTGGCCATGCCACCACGGGCGATGGCGCGGTCCACGACGTAGCGTTCGTCGAGAGTTGTGCCTGGAGCGAGTGTTGCCATGTACCCCAGGGTAGAATCGTGCGCCGTGAGCACACAAACGAATCTCGAGCAATTGCTTAGCGACGAAACCTTGCTGGCCTTTCCCGACGCCGCCGAAGCGTTGGGCGTTCCGGTCACTCGTGTGCACGACTATGTCGGTGCCCGCAAACTTGTCATGTACATCCGGGATGGTAAAAAATTCATCCCGGCTGGGCTGATCGGTGAGGATGGGTTGTCGAAGTTCGTCTCAGGCGCGATCACCGTGCTTGCCGATGGCGGCTACAACGACGAGGAGATCCTCACATTCCTCTACACCGAAGAGGATTCGCTGCCGGGGCGCCCGATTGACGCCTTGCATGGTCAGAAAGCGCGCGAGGTTATTCGTCGTGCGCAAGCGATGGCGTTCTAAACACCCAGCGAGTCGCTACCACGGCGACGATGAAGGCTGCGGCGAGGAACCACACGTCGTAGAGCCTGTGGTTGCCGCTGCCTGTAAACGCGAGTGCCACGACGATGGATGCGCCGGTGGTAATTCTAGCTACCCAGGCCGGTGCCCGGAACGTGCCCACGAGCGCCAAGATGGAGGCGTAGTACCACGGCAGCGTTACCGCGTTGGTGACAAACGCTGCCGTATACGCCACGGTGGTGCCCGCCAGCATCCGCGGCGCGTAGGCCTTGCCGCGCGCCGGGCGGAACCACCACCACGTGATCACGAGCGCGAGGAGCATTGCGAAGCTGAACACCGTGCGGGTGGCTGCAAGCGTTGTGTTGTAGCTGAAGTCGTCGTTGACCAACTGCACGAGCGGGGTAATCAGTTCTGCGGCGAACGTCGGACCGGCCAGCGGATTGATCACCTTCGAGTTACCGGTGATTTCCTCGAGCCAACCCCACGTTGAGCCGCAGACCCACGTCACCACCTGGATGACGGCGACCGAGACCGCCAGCGCCCAGGCTCCAGAGACGGCAAGCGCGGCGAGGTGGTGGGGCACATCGTGGACGCGGGCGCGACGCGTGACCATCAGCCACACCACAAACGGCAACGCGAACGCAGCCGTGGCCTTGAGCGACACCGCGCATGCGATGAGCACGATTCCGGGGGTGCACCACGAGTGTCGCATGCACAGGTACAGGCCCGCGCACACCAGGCCGACCATGACCGCCTCGTTGTGCATGCCGCCAATCAGATGCAGCAGCATGACAGGGTTGGCTACACCTACCCACAGTGCAAACCCGGGGCTAGCACCTGCGAGGCGCGCGATGCGCGGTACCGACCAGACAATGAGCGCGAAACCTGCCAGCGCGATCAGCCGGTAGGCAACGACGCCAAACGCGACGTGGTCGCCGACAATCGTGGTCACCGCTTTGCCAATGCCCAAGTGCAGTGGCCCGTACGGCGTTGTGGTGTTGCGCCAGTCGTGGGAGACCTCCCACAAATACGGGCCGGGGTTGATAGCGGCGCCTTCGGAGTAGGGGTCGAAGCCGTCGCGAAGCATTGCCCCCTGCATGAGGTAGGAGTACACGTCGCGCGACATGATTGGTGCGCTCAAGGCGAGTGGAGCGGCCCACGACCACACCGCACGGAGCACGGTCTGCTCGCCTGGGCGGGTGCGCCACAGCCACAGCCAGGCAAACACGAGAAGACCAGTGCCCGCCATCAGGAGGCCGTCCATCATGCCGCGGCCGTGGCCGTACGTGAGGAACTCAAGGCCTATCGAGCGCATGAGGCCGTCACGGTAACGCGTCGCTCCGGCACCAAAGGAACCGATCGCGATGAGAACGGCTGCGACAACGCCGAGGGGGATCGGCCGGATTTTACCGGCCATCACATACGCCGGTCTGTGGCCTTGTGGGCCAACTCGGACAGTGCCTGGCGAGCCTCAGCAGTAATACCGGCGGTATCCAGGTGAGCAATGCCGGACGCGGTGAGACGGTTAATGCGCTCTTCGACCGCATCCTCCGCACCACTTTGGCGGATGAGATCGGCGAGGCGCTGAAGCACCTTTGGGTCGGTGGCGGTACCTACACCGGCGCGGAGCTCGTCGGCATCGTTGGCGTCGAGAAGCTCAAGCGCCGTCGCGTAAAGGACAGTGCGCTTTCCTTCGCGCAGGTCATCGCCCGCAGGTTTTCCGGTGATTGCTGGGTCGCCGAAGACACCGAGGAGGTCGTCGCGAAGCTGGAATGCGATGCCAATATCGCGTCCGTAACCACGGAATGCCGCAATGGTCTCATCGTCGGCACCAGCAATAGTCGCACCAAGATGAAGCGGACGCTCGATCGTGTACGCGGCGGTCTTAAACCGGTTCACCCGATCCGCCATGTCCGCAGACTCGCTGCCACGGCTTTCCAACGAAATATCAAGGATCTGCCCACCGATGACTTCCGTGCGCATGCCCACCCACGGTTCCGCGGCGCGTTGCAGCGCCTCCAACGAAACACCGGAGTAGCGCCACATATCTTCCGCCCAGACTAAGGCGAGATCGCCGAGCAAAATCGCGGTGTTCACGCCAAACGTCGCAGCGTCGCCCAGCCAATGGTTTTCGAGGTGCTGGGCCTCCACACTGCGGTGCACCGTGGGGTTTCCGCGACGGGTATCGGAGGCGTCCACGATGTCGTCGTGGACCAACGCACACGCCTGGATGAACTCAAGCGCACTCATCGCGCGCAAGACCGCGTTTGGGTCCTCGCCGCTAGTTTCCAAACCACCGGCGCCGACAAAACCGGCCCAGCCGTACAGCGGACGCACTCGCTTGCCACCACCCAGTGTGAACGCGCGCAAGTGCGCGACTGCTTCCGAGACAGGCTCACCGATCGCGGAAATTGCCGGCCCGTGTTCGTCGAAAAACTGCTCCAAATGCTTTTCGACGACACCAGGCACCGCACTTAAGTTCCCAATCCCCAATTCGTGTGTAGCCACGCTGCTCCTCACCGTCGTCTACGAAAATCTCTCTGGAACGTACCCTAGTCAGCCTCGCCGACATGAGGTGTGCCCGCCATGTCGAGTGCGAGAATCGCAAACGGGCGAGGGTCGCTTCCGTAATAAAAATTGCGAGCAACGTCCTGGAACCCAAACTTGCGGTAAAGCCCAAATGCGTTATTAGCTTCGCCGTCTACCTCGGGAGTAGATAGGACAGCCCAACGAGCTGATGTCGATGCGAGCAGTTCCCTGAGCATCGCCGCACCAATGCCACGGCCCTGGTGCCTCGGATCCACATGCACTTCGGCGATTTCGAAGTAGTTGGCCAGTAGCGCACGGTCGTCGTCAAAAAGCATGCCGTCTGGACGTTGCTGAGTGAGTGCTTTGACGAGTTGTTGGTCCCACCAGCGCTCCCGCGCGCCGAGAAAACCGTAGGCCACTCCGATGACGCTGTTGTCCGAGATTGCGGCCACGGCGCAAAAGCCTGGCCAGGTGACCTCTCCACGCCACACGCGTAAACGCTGCGCGCGCATGGTTTGGGGGTACCCCATAGCTTCCATGTAGATGTCCACCAACCGTGGCACGAGGAAAGAAAACTCCGCCTTGGTCAGCCTTTGGATCTCAATGTGCACCCCACTATCGAACCACTTATGTGCCTGTTGCGGGGCTTGACCACACATCCTCGTTCGAACAGTCGAACAAACGTGCTAATTTTTGGTTGTGGTGTCGTGGGTGACTTCTAAGGTCATGGGCAATCAAGAGGCGACATGCACTGGTAACAGCGAAAGGGGAAAGTGTCATGGGAAGCGTAGTTTCAGCCACAACGGGCAGGGCGTACGGGGATATGGGGGCGCCGCGAAAGTTTGACTCGTTCATCTTCTCTGCGGAGGCACTGCTTGCACAGGCTCATGCTGACTTTGCGGCAAGGCGCTACGACCTTGCGATGGAAAACGCATACCGGGCTGCACTGCGCATCGCTGGCGCATGCAACGCTCGCAGCATTGTGCTCCGGAAGCGGAAGCGGCTGCCAACTAATGCGTGGGACAAGCTCGCGCTCACCGGGGAAAGTGGCCAGCACTGGGCGACGGTATTTTCTGCATACTCGGCGCGCCGGGCGAGGGTGGCGTCTGGGATCGACGACAACCCGTCGCCGGTCGTGGTCTCAAGCCTTATCGGTTCGGCTGAGGACTTTCTCCTGGACACCACTGGGGGTGATGCGCCAATGGCGGCGTAATAAGGCGCGGGAACAATGTGGGTACGATGTTCGTTGTATCCATACATTGTTCATTCATAGCTGGGATCTGGAGAGAAAGTAGTGTCTCTTTCTGAGCAGGAAATGCGCGCACTGCGCGAGATCGAGCAGTCGCTCCTTGCGGACGACCCGAAGTTCGGTTCCTCGGTCGCTCCGTCCTCTGAGTATGGTGCTTCGCGCCCGTCGGGCCGGCTGACTATGCGTAGCCTCGCCCTCATTGTGCTGGGCCTTGTCCTTCTTCTTGGGGGAGTGGCGCTGGCGTCGTGGAGTCTGTGGACTGTGGTGTTGAGCATCGTCGGCTTCGGTGTGATGTTCTATGGGGGGATCATGGCGCTCCGTACCCCGGCTGCCGCTGGTGTTTCGCTGCAGCGAGCGCAGGCTCAGTCCAAGTCGCGCTCGCCGCGCAGTGTTAGCCTGGAGGAGAGCTTCCGTCGACGGTTTGAGGATCGTCAGTAGCTTTTAGCTTTCCCTTCGCCCTCCCGGTCTCTTCGGGAGGGCGATTTTTTATCCCCACTTCGCCCCACATTCCCCACTTTGCCCCACCCGTTGGTTTGATCCGGCCATTTTGCCTGTTAAAGGACGTTCGGAGCGGGTTGCGTCTCGTGTGCCTGTAGGTGATTGATGGGGTTGTAGTGGGGGATGTGGCGGTAAGTGGGGGACATTGGCGGGTAATTGCCCCACGGGGATTGTGGCCGTTGACCTGCGTGTTCTTCTTGTTGTGGGAACTAAGTTGCTCAGAGTGTGGCGTTTGTGGGGGGAAGTGGGTTAAAGTGGGGCACAGCGGAGCACCGTGGTGCGCATCTTGACTACGTGCGTAATGCGGAGCGAAGCCGAGAAAACTGCAAATGCCAATCTCTGAAGGTGAAGGAAGGTAGGTCGCCGGATGTTTCTGGGAACCTACACTCCCAAGCTCGACGACAAAGGGCGCCTGACGCTGCCTGCGAAGTTCCGTGAGGACTTGGCAGACGGCCTGATGGTGACCAAAGGGCAGGACCACTCCCTCGCGGTGTACCCGCGGGACGAGTTTGCTGCACGCGCCCGCAAGGCCGCTGCAGCATCAAGGACGAACCCGAAGGCGCGCGCGTTTATCCGCAATCTGGCTGCCAGTGCGGATGAGCAAACGCTCGATGGGTCCGGACGTATCACCCTGTCGCCGGCACACCGTGAGTACGCAGGCCTTTCCAAGGAATGCGTAGTTATCGGTTCTGTGGATTTTCTCGAGATCTGGGATCTTGAATCCTGGAATAAGTATCAAGAAGAGACTGAAGCCGCGTTCTCCGCGGCGGATGACGACGACATTCTCTCCGGTCTGCTGTAGGACTGACTACCCAACAGCGGGCAACCAATTCGGAGAGTGTGTACGGACTCTGTCCGGGGCGTGAAGCATTCTGGTGTACTTCCCCGACATCAGAACAGCCGCCCCGGACAGGGCTCTACATACTCCCCGGCTTAGAAGGAGCCGACGACTAACTGACCGCGAGGGGTGAGCCCGGATGGTGTACCGCACACACGCTGCAGACCCTCATGGGCATGTGCCGGTCATGCGCGACCGCATGGCCGAACTCCTGGCCCCAGCTGTAGAGGCGTTCGGCGCCAACGCCGTCATTGTCGATGGAACTCTTGGCGCTGGTGGCCACACCGAATACTTTCTCAACGTATTTCCGCAAGCGCGCGTGATCGGTGTGGATCGCGACCCGAATGCGCTGCAGCAGGCGACTGAGCGCCTGGCTCAGTTCGGTGAGCGTTTCACTCCGGTGCAATGCCGGTTCGACTACATCGGCGACGAGATCGCATCGGGGGAGGGCGAGACCTTCGACCTTGTGAGGCAGCACGGTGTGGCTGGTGCGCTGTTCGACCTCGGTGTTTCATCGATGCAGTTGGACCAGGAGGAGCGTGGCTTTTCCTACCGCGGTGACGCACCGCTGGATATGCGCATGGATCCGACCACCGGCATCACTGCGGCCGAGGTACTTAACACGTACTCGCATGGAGACCTGGCGAGGATTCTGAAGTCCTACGGCGATGAACGTTTCGCAGGCAAGATTGCGTCGGCTGTGCTGAAGGAGCGCGAGCGTGCGCCGTTTGACCGTGCGGACCGGCTCGTGGAACTGCTGTACAGCACCATCCCGGCCGCCACGCGACGTACTGGCGGTCACCCGGCGAAGCGCACCTTCCAGGCGCTGCGGATTGAGGTCAACCGCGAGCTTGAGGCTGTCGAGCGAGTGGTTCCGGTGATTACGGATTTGCTCGGCGTCGGCGGGCGGGCAGTGTTCATGAGTTACCAGTCGCTCGAGGACAAGATCGTCAAATCTGCCTTCGCTGAACTGACAGCTTCAAAGACGCCGGCGGGACTTCCGATGGATCTGCCGGGCACCGAGCCAACGTTCAAACTCATCACCCGCGGGGCGGAAAAGGCTCCGCAGGAAGAGATTGAGCGCAACTCGCGTGCAGCACCGGTGAGGGTGCGCGGCGTCGAGAAGCTTAAGCACTCAACGACAACCACATAACCCACAACAAACCACGTACGACACACAACCATCTGAGGACGGACACCATGGCAGCACGAGACACACGAGGTGGCTCCCGCGCGATGACGCTGACGCGCGATGGCAGTGCCCGCACCAGCCGTACAAGCGCTCCGGCACGTCGTCGCACGATGCCGGGTGTGAAGCCGCATGTGCCGCACTCCCGTGGGCGGGGGCGCCTCGGCTCGCAGCAGGTTGTGTCTGTGCGTGGGCGTCGGGTTGGCACGGTCGCGGCGCCGTCGCGTTTTTCCGCAGTGTCCGCACTTGCGGTGCCTCTGCTGGTGATCGGTATTGCTATAGCGATGCTGCTGTCCGGCGTGGCCACGACACAAACCTTCACCATCCAGCAGCTGCAGTCGAAGGAGCGTGAACTTGCCAACGAGGTCGAGTCGCTCAACCGTGACTTAGAGGATCGTCGTTCTGCTGCGGAGATCGCACAGCGCGCTGCAGGCGCAGGCATGGTGGTCGCTGGAGAACCTGGCCTCGTGGAGGTCATGGAAGATGGTCGTGCTGAAGAGCGCCGGCCTTTCAACCCAGAAAAGGTTGCCAAGATTGTCGACGTTAACGGCGAAGCGTTGCGTCAGGGGCGTGCAAGCAGTGATGACCGTGCAACCCGCGAGCTGGCGGATGCGCTGACTCAGGTTCCAGGTGGCAATCAAGCTCCGCCTCGTCCGCAGCAAGCACCGCAGGTTGCCAACGTGGCGCCGTATCAGGCAAATGTGCCCGCCGGCGAATAGACGTTAACGGTGGGGGTTGTGCCGCAGGCGTGTGGCGCAACCTCGTTTCGCATTTGTGCGGGGCATGATAAACGAGTCAATGAGCAGTTTTGGTAGGTGAGGAGGGCACGTGACATCCACGGGCACACCCCGGAAGCGTCCGGCGCCACGGAAGAGTCAGCGTCACATCACCAACCACCGTGTATTCCTTTTGACGCTTGTGTTCCTCAGCGTCGCAGCCTTGCTGATCGCACGCCTGTTTTGGGTCCAAGTGATCATCGGCGGCGAGTTGCGTGAAGTTGCCAAGGTGCAACGCCAGCGCGAGTATGTTGAGCCAGCACGTCGCGGTGAGATCGTGGACCGTGACGGCAAGCAGTTGGCGTACACGATGCAGGCAAGGTCGTTGACGGTCTCGCCGAAGCAGTTGCGTGAGGAACTGCGACAGCAGCAAGAGCTGCAGATGCGTATCGACGGCGTCCCCAAGGCAGATATCGACGCGCAGCTCGACGCCCGCGTTGAAGACGTGCTGCGCACAATGGCGAATGAGATCCCCGGCATGATCGGTGGCGAAACTGATCCACAGCCTACGGGTACAGACACAGAGCAGTTGCGCACTGTGGGCAGTGTCAGTGCCAAGGAGATTTTGGACAAGCTCCACGCCGACACGTCGTACGAAGTTTTAGTGCGCAACGTTGACCCGGATGTCGCTGCGAAGGTGGCGGCGAAGTTCCACGGTGTGGCTGCTGACCAGCAGGACATCCGCCAGTACCCGAACGGTGCTGTGGGGGAGAACATCATTGGCAAGGTTTCCATGGACGGGCACGGTCAGTTCGGCCTTGAGGCCTCTAGCGATGCGGTGCTTACCGGTATCGACGGCCGCTCGACCGAGGACGTCTCGGGAGGTGGGCAGTCCATTCCGGGCTCCCTGCGCGATGTGGTGCCAGCGGTACCTGGTGCGCGCATTGAGCTCACGGTGGACCTCGACCTGCAGACGTATGTGCAGCAAGTGCTTGAGCAGGCAAAGGCAAACTCTTTGGCAAAGTCGGCTGAGGCTGTCGTCCTTGACGCTCACACGGGTGAGGTGTTGGCGATGGCCAATACGGACACCATCAACCCGAACGGGGATATTGAAAAGCAGATCAAGCAGGGTAAGGATTTTGAGAACCCAGCGATCTCGCACCCGTTCGAGCCAGGCTCGGTGGCAAAGGTCATCGCTGCAGCGGCTTCAATCGATCAGGGGGTGACTGACCCGTTCGAGGTGCACCAGGTGCCGGGCTCGATCGACATGGCCGGTGTGACAGTGAGCGACGCCTGGCAGCACGATGTTCTGCCGTACACCACCGCAGGCATCTTCGGTAAGTCCTCCAACGTGGGCACATTGCAGTTGGCGCAGCGCCTCGGCGAGGAGCGCTACTGGGATTACCTCAACCGTTTCGGTATCGGTGCTCCGACCGGCATTGAGTTGCCCAATGAGTCGCCGGGTCTGCTGCCGGTGCTTGAACAGTGGTCGGGCGGTACCTTTGCCAACTTGCCAATCGGTCAGGGCATGAGCTGGACTGCGCTGCAGATGGCGAGTGTGTACCAGGCGTTGGCCAACGACGGCGAGCGCATCCAGCCACGCATCATCGAGCGCATCGTCGGACCGGACGGGCAAGATATCCCGCAGGATGAGCCGCAGCGCAACCAAGTGGTGAGCAAGGAGGCGGCGCGTACAACGGTGGATATGTTCCGTGCCGCATTCCAAGAAGACCCGACCGGCAACCAGTCGGGTACTGCACAAGGAAATGCGCTAGAGGGCTACCAGTTCTCTGGCAAGACAGGTACTGCACAGAAGGTGAACCAGGAAACGGGCGCATACTCACAGAGCCAGTATTGGATTACGTTTGCGGGTATTGCCCCGGCGAACGATCCGAGATTTGTTGTGGCGGTCATGCTGGACGAGCCGCAGCGCGGTGTACTCGACGGCGGTGCCGGTGGCCAGTCTGCGGCGCCGGTGTTCCGCCAGATTGCGAGCTGGATGTTGGATAAGGAAAATATCCCGCCGAGTCCGCCCGCGGAACCGTTTGTTCTGCAAGCCCAGTAACGGCCCTGAAAGGAAGGAATTATCATGTCCTCAGCGCCCACGCTGACATCCCTCGCTGAGATTGCGGGGGCACGCATCGTCAATGCGCCGCAGGCACCGTTTGAGGTGTCGTTTATTGGTCTTGATTCCCAAAACGTGGAGCCCGGTGGCTTGTTTGCTGCGCTGCCTGGCACGCGGGTGCATGGCGCGTCGTACGCGTTCGATTCGGCCGCAGGTGCGGTTCTGACTGACGAGGAAGGTCTTGCGATCATCCAGCAGACGTCGGATCGCCGGCCGGTGTTGGTCGTCGATAATGTGCGCGCGATTCTTGGCCATGTTGCCGCGGAGGTGTACGGGCATCCGTCGAAGGACTTCACGCTGCTGGGCGTGACTGGGACGTCGGGCAAGACCACCACGACGTACATGCTGGAGCGTGGACTGACACAGGCTGGTTGCAAGGTCGGCCTGATTGGTACGACGGGCACGAAGATCATGGGCCGCGATGTGGCCACCGAGTTGACTACGCCTGAGGCGCCGACGTTGCAGGCACTGTTTGCCCGTATGCGCGACGAGGGCGTTACGCATGTGGTGATGGAGGTTTCCTCCCACGCGCTCATGCTTGGGCGCGTCACGGGTGCCCAGTTCGACGTCGCTGGTTTTACCAATCTGTCGCAGGATCACCTTGATTTCCACCCGACGATGGAGGACTACTTCGAGGCGAAAGCCTTGTTCTTTGACCCGTCGAGCGACCTCCACGCGAAGCGCAGCGTGATCTGTGTCGACGATTCTTGGGGTCAGAAGATGGCCGCGCGCGCGGAGCACCCGGTGACGGTGGCAACCCGCGGTGAGCATGCAGATGTCACTGCGGAGCTATTGCGTATCGACGACACCGGAACCCAGCACATTCGACTTCACACTCCAGAGCGTCAGGTGGAGTTTGCTCTGCCGATGCCGGGTGCGTTTAACGTCGCCAATGCCGCCCTTGCCACCACGCTTGCGGCGCAGGTTGGTGTCGATGTAGCAGCGTTTGTCGCAGGCCTAGAGCAGGCGGCGGTGCCGGGGCGCATGGAGCGAATTGATGAAGGCCAGGATTTTGTCGCTGTTGTGGATTACGCCCACAAGCCGGCCGCTGTCGCAGCAGTGCTTCAGACGCTGCGTGGACAGGTCGATGGCCGGATTGGTGTGGCGATCGGCGCTGGTGGTGACAGAGATTCCTCGAAACGCCCGCTCATGGGAGCGGAAGCAGCGAAGGGCGCAGACTTTGTTGTGGTGACTGATGACAACCCGCGCACCGAAGACCCGGCAGCGATCCGCGCAGCGGTGCTGCAAGGCGCACGCGACGCAGAAACGGCAGCCGAGGTCATCGAGGCAGACTCCCGCGCGAGGGCGATCGACGCGCTCGTCGAGTGGGCAAAGCCCGGCGATGCCATCATTGTCGTGGGTAAAGGCCACGAGGTTGGACAGATCATCGGCGACACCAAGCACCATTTTGATGACCGCGAAGAGATGCGGCGCGCACTTCGCGCCCGCCGAGAGAAGAGGAACGCATGATTGCACTGACGCTTCGCCAGATCGCGGAGATCACCGGAGGACACTTGAGCCCGGAGGCTGATCCGGACAACTCGGTGACCGGGTTTGTGGAGTTTGATTCCCGCAAGATTGGCCCCGGCGGGCTATTCGTTGCGTTCCCGGGTGCGAACGTGGATGGCCACGATTTTGTGGGTAAGGCGGCTGCGGCGGGTGCCACGGCGTCGTTGACCACGAGGGAGGTCGGTCGGCCGGCTGTGGTCGTCGAGAAGCGACCGCCCAGTGCCGACGACAACTCGGACCTGGCGGTCAACGATCCAACTGGCTCCGCAGCAGGCGTTGTGGATGGGATGTCAAAGTTGGCCACCTATGTGGCCCGCGAACTGATGGAGAACCACGGGTTGCGGATCATCGGCGTGACTGGTTCTGCCGGCAAGACCTCGACGAAGGACCTGATCGCGGCGGTCCTGCAGCGTGCGGGCGAGACGGTGGCTCCTCCGGGGTCGTTTAATAACGAGATCGGCCACCCATACACGGTGCTGCGCTGCACGGAGGAGACGAAGTTCCTGGTCGCGGAGATGTCGGCGCGCGGTATCGGCCACATTGCGCACTTGGCCACGATTGCACCACCGCAGATCGGTGTGGTGCTTAACGTGGGCTCGGCGCACCTGGGGGAGTTCGGCTCCCGCGAGAACATCGCGCAGGCCAAGGGCGAACTCGTTGAGGCGCTGCCTGCCGATGGCATCGCGGTGCTCAACGCCGACGACGACCTGGTCAACGCGATGGCTCCGCGGACGAAGGCACACGTGGTGCGCTTTTCCGCCAACGGCAATACGGCAGCGGATTACTACGCCACCGATGTGGAACTGGATGCGGTGGCGCGTGCGTCGTTTATCATGCACACCCCGAAGAGCGATCCGCAGCGCGTAACCCTCAACGTGTTCGGTGCGCACCAGGTGGGCAATGCGCTGGCTGCAGCTGCAGTCGGCATTGAATCGGGCATGGATGCCGCAACTGTCGCGCAGGCGTTGTCTGATGCACATTCCGTGTCGGTCAACCGCATGGACGTCAACACCCGCGCCGATGGCGTGACCGTGATCAACGATGCCTACAACGCCAACCCTGAATCGATGCGGGCTGCCATTGCCGCGTTGGGTTACACCGCCGCGGCGCGCCCAGGTGTGCGCTCCGTTGCGGTGCTGGGGGAGATGGGCGAACTTGGCGCCGGTGCGGAACACGAGCACGCGGCGCTTGCCGATGAGTTGGCGCGCTACAGCGTCACCGACCTCATCACTGTCGGGAATAATGCGTCGATGGAAGCGCTGGCCGAGCGTGCTGAGCAATTCGGCATCCGCACCAGCAGCGTCGCCGATGCTGCCGAAGCCAGCGAGGTAGTGCGCGAACTGTTGGCCATGCCGCCAGCGGGTATCGACGACTGGCAGTCGCGCACCGACCGCGATGTCGTGCTGGTAAAAGCATCAAACGTTGCGCGACTGTGGGCAGTGGCCGAGGCGCTACTGCAAGGGCATACGCTTAGATAGTTCAACATGAATAACGAAACAGCAGCGAGGTAACACTTCATGGTTCAAGTCATTTGCGCCGGGATTCTTAGTTTCCTGGTCTCGATTTTTGTGACCCCGCTGCTCATTAGATATTTCCATCGCCGCGAGATGGGGCAGGAGATCCGCGAGGACGGCCCGAAGTCGCACGCCCGCAAGCGTGGCACGCCAACAATGGGCGGCATCGCTATTTTGTTAGCAATCGCGCTTGGCTACGTCGGCGGCAGTCTCTCAGCGTTGGCTACGGGCCACACCGCGTTTACTGCCTCGGGCCTGATCGTGCTGGGGCTTACGCTGTCGCTCGGCCTCGTAGGTTTTGCCGATGATGGCATTAAGTTGTTCATGCACCGCAACCTTGGCCTCAATAAGACAGCGAAGCTTGTGGCGCAGTTTGTCATTTCGATCGCCTTCGGGCTGCTTATCTTGCAGTTCCCGGACGAGAACGGTCTGACACCTGGCTCGACGTTCTTGTCGTTCGTGCGCGACATCGACACGATCAACCTCGCCATCGGCGGGGGTGTGGTGGGCACCATCATCTTCCTGGTGTTCATCTACATCCTGCTGGCCGCGTGGTCGAATGCAGTGAACCTGACTGACGGTCTCGACGGGTTGGCCGCTGGTACGACGGCACTTGTGATGGCTGCCTACTCGGGCATTACGTTCTGGCAGTTCCGTAACTCTTGTGACGCTGTCGCGACCGCTGGCTGTTACTCGGTGCGCGACCCGTTGGACCTGGCTATCCTCGCGGCGGCCGGTTTTGGTGCCTGCGTGGGTTTCCTGTGGTGGAACGCCGCACCCGCGAAGATCTTTATGGGGGATACTGGCTCGCTGGCACTCGGTGGCCTTGTTGCGGGCCTGTCGGTTGCTTCGCGCACCGAGTTGCTGATGGTTGTCATCGGCGCGTTGTTCGTCCTGGAGGCCGCCTCCGTGGTGATTCAGGTTGCGTCCTTCAAGACCACCGGCAAGCGAGTGTTCCGCATGGCGCCGTTCCACCACCACTTTGAAAACGGCGGCTGGCCAGAGACTGCCGTAGTGGTGCGTTTCTGGATCATCTCCGGGATGTCGGTCATGCTTGGCCTCGCCGCGTTTTATGGTGAGTGGCTCTCGCTGAACGGAGCGGGCCTGTGACGCTGCCAGATCATGTTTTAGTCGCCGGTGCCGGTGTTTCTGGCCTCGGCGCAGCGCACTTGCTGACGAAGGCGGGTGCGAATTTCACGGTTGTCGACGACAACCCGGATGGGCGCGCAGCCGCTACCGCAAAAGGCTTCGCGGTGTGTTCCAGCGCTGAAGCGCGCGAGCGCTTCGCTGACACCGGCCTTGTGGTCACCTCGCCCGGGTGGCGACCTGATACGCCATTGCTTGTCGACGCCACCGCCGCCGGCATCGACGTCATCGGAGATGTTGAACTGTGCTTCCGCCTTGACCGCGCAGGCGTGTTTGGCGCACCGAGGACGTGGCTCGTCGTCACGGGCACCAACGGCAAAACCACGACTACGGGCATGCTGGCGGCGATGATGACCGAAGCCGGCGCCGACACCGGCCGTATCGCACGTGCCTGCGGCAACATCGGCACCGCGGTCGGAGAGGTGCTGCTTCTCGACGAACACGTCGATGTCCTCGTCGCCGAACTGTCGAGTTTCCAGCTGCACTGGTCCTCCGAGCTCGTGCCGGATGCTGGCGTGCTGCTGAACCTGGCTGAAGACCACATTGACTGGCACGGCTCGTTTGCGGAATACGCCGCGTCGAAGGCGAAGGTATTGCAAGCAACGCATGCGGTTGCAGGTATCGACGATACGGAGGTGCAGCGTTTAGCTGAGCAGACTGGTCGCGACGACATCATCGGGTTCACACTTCAAGAGCCTGGCGACAACCAGGTCGGTGTTTCGGGCGGCAGGATCGTGGCCAAACTCGGCGGCGAAACTATCGACGTTGCAAGTGCCGACGGCATCGAGCCCGCCGGAGCCGCCGGTCTGCTTGACGCACTCGCGGCCGCTGCGGTGGCGTTGACCCAGGGGGCCAAGCCGCATCACATCCAGCGGGCGCTGGAGAAGTACCGCGTGGCCGGTCACCGTGGGGCGGTGGTGCACTCCGGCGGCGGTGTGGATTGGGTGGATAACTCCAAGGCCACGAACCCGCACGCGGCGGATTCTGCGCTCACCGGTGCGGGCACGGTGGTGTGGGTCGCGGGAGGACAGCTCAAAGGCGCTGCCGTCGACGGTGTCGTCAAAGCACACGCTGATCAGTTCCGCGCCGTTGCTCTGCTCGGTGTGGATCGTGAGCTCATCCGCGCGTCTGTCAACGCGGCCGCCCCGGACGTTCCGGTGTTTGTCTCCGACTCCACGGATCCGGAACAAGCCATGGATGAGGTTGTTGCGTGGGCGGCGACCCAGGCGCAGCCGGGCGATACGGTGCTGTTGGCGCCGGCTGCTGCGAGCTTGGATATGTTTTCGGGCATGTCAGCGCGTGGCGACGCCTTCGCAGCGGCAGCGATGCGACACTGGAGCCCGGATAACAAGTAAGCTCAACTTCACGTTGAGACTTCTCGAATGAAAGGGCAGCTGCATGGCGGTGCAACAGGGGACAACGCGGCGTGCCCCGCGATCGACCGAGCCAACCTCAAAATTGGCGCTTAAGGTGCGCAAATTCGAGGAGTTTCTGGATTCCCGGCCGCTCATCGACTACACCATGATCCGCAGCATTGTCCTGGTGCTTGCAGGTCTTGGTGTGGTCATGGTGATGTCGTCGTCAATGGCGACGTCGTTCGCAGATTCCGAGAGCGTCTGGGGCGTGGCCATCCGTCAAACCGTCATGGTCATCGGTGGCCTGATCGCGTTTTGGGTGGCGCTGAAAACGCCGCCTGAGCGGCTGCGCAGCTTCTCCGCTGTCCTGATGGCCGCTTCCGTTATTTTGCTGATCTTGGTGCTCACGCCCTTGGGCACCGGCCGCGAAGAGGTAGGTTCCCAGTCGTGGATTGTGCTGGGCCCGCTGCGCCTGCAGCCATCGGAGGTGGCCCGTGTGGCTATCGCGATGTGGGGCGCGAAGGTGCTCGAACACAGAAATCCGCAACGTTTGTTCCAGGCCAACAACGGTTTCCTCGCGTTCTTTATCGTGGCTGCAATCTGTGTCGCGCTGATTGCCGCACAGGGCGACATGGGTATGGCTTTGTCGTTCGCGGTTGTGGTCGCCTTCATCCTGATCTTCGCGGGTGTGCCAAAGAAGGCAATCGTTTACCTGGGAATTGGTGGCGCGTTCTCACTGATTGTGGCGTTCTTGTCCGGAGGTTTCCGCTCTGCGCGTTTCCACGTGTATTTCGACGCACTGCGCGGCCACTTCGATGACACGCAAGGTATTGCGTTCCAATCCCACCAGGGCTTTTTGTCGCTCGCAGACGGCCACATTTTCGGTGTCGGTCTTGGCCAGTCCCGCGCGAAGTGGTTCTACCTGCCTGAGGCACGCAACGACTTTATTTTCGCGATCATCGGCGAAGAGCTCGGCCTGTGGGGCGGCACCTTGGTTATTTCCCTGTTCGCGTTGCTGGGCTTTTTCGGTTTTCGTACCGCTCGGCGTGCGCAGTCGCAGTACCAGACGCTGATGGCGGCGGCGCTGACGGCAGCGGTTGTTTCGCAGGCGTTTGTCAACATCGGCTACGTCATCGGTCTGCTGCCGGTGACCGGCATTCAGCTGCCGATGCTCTCTGCTGGCGGTACCTCGGCTGTGATCACCCTGGGGGCGATGGGTGTGTTGGCAAACGTGGCTCGCCACGAGCCGGATGCGATTTCCGCGATGCAGAACTACGGCCGCCCAGTGTTCGACCGCATGCTTGGCGTCCAGGAGCCCCGTCCGATCACACAGCAACGCCAGCCTCGCCAGCACCCACGTGAGCAGGTACAGCGCAATCACCGCCCGACGGCGCCGGTGCGTCAAGCCACTGGTGGGCCGCGCCGTGTGCGTAGATAGCAGGAGGATTACATGAGTGAACTCAACGTCGTCTTGGCAGGCGGCGGCACCGCAGGCCATATTGAGCCAGCGCTTGCCGTGGGGGAGGTGTTGCGCGATCGGTTCGGTGCGAACGTCGTTGCGTTAGGCACCGAGCGGGGTTTGGAAACCACGATCGTTCCCGCCCGCGGGTTCGAGCTGGCGTTGATTGACCCGGTTCCCATCCCGCGCAAGAAGCCGTGGAAGCTGGCCACGGTGCCGGCGAAGTTGCTTCGTTCCGTGAATCAGGCGAAGCAAGCGATGAAATCTTCGGGTGCTCAGGTGGTGCTCGGTACCGGCGGGTATGTGTCGGCGCCGGCGTACTTGGCGGCGAAGTCGCTGCGGCTGCCGTTTTTCGTGCTGGAAACCAACGCGCTTGCGGGGATGGCAAACAAGCTTGGGGTCAAGCTCGGTGGCGTTGGCCTGAATGCGGTGGCGAACTCGGGGATGGCCGGCGACGTCGTCGGCATTCCGGTGCGTCCCGGTGTCGGGGTCGACCCGGATGGGGCAAAGCGTGAGCGTGGCTTGCGCACGTGGGGGCTGGATCCGGAGAAGACGACTGTCCTCGTCACTGGTGGTTCTCAGGGTGCGGTGAGTATCAATACGGCACTCGCTGGCGCGGTTGAGCGTATTACCGCTGCGGGTCACCAGGTGTTGCACGCCTATGGGCGCAAAAATGATGCCCCTGCACCCCACGAGGGTTATACGGCAGTGCCGTACATCGACGACATGGAGGCGGCGTACGCGGTCGCAGATGTTGTTGTGTGTCGCTCCGGTGCGATGACGGTTGCGGAGAACTCTGCGGCTGGTGTGCCGGCGATCTACATCCCGTTGCCGCATGGCAATGGCGAGCAGGGGTTGAACTCGGCACATTTGGTTGCCACAGGGGCGGCATTGCGTATCGACGACGCCGAGCTCAACGGCGACGTACTCGTCGAGAAGCTGCTGCCTTTGCTCAATAACGACGATGCGCGTGCCGAGATGCGTCGCGCAATTGCTCAATCCGGTGCCGGCAATGTTGCCGAGGACCTCGCGCGCCGCATTGCTGATGCGGCTGGAAAGGAAAACTGATGACGGATCTCTCACGCGTGCACCTCATTGGCATCGGCGGTGCCGGCATGTCGGGCGTGGCGCATATCTTGTTGGACCGAGGCGCAACCGTGACTGGCTCTGACGCGAAGGACTCCCGTCCGGTTCGCGCACTGAAGGCCAAGGGCGCGAAGGTGGCGCTTGGCCACGACGAGGCCAACCTGCAGCTCTCAGGCGAGCTGCCCACCGCGGTGGTGACGAGCTTTGCTGCTATCCCGCAGGACAACCCCGAACTCGTCCGCGCCAAGCGGGAGGGTGTTCCGCTGCTGCGCCGCTCGGACCTGCTGGCCGAGTTGATGGAGGGCCGTACTCAGCTGTTGCTCGCTGGCACGCACGGCAAGACTTCGACGACGTCGATGGCGGTCGTGGCGTTGCAAGCAGCAGGGAAAGACCCGTCGTTCGCGATCGGCGGGCAGCTCAACCGTGCCGGCACGAACGCTCATCACGGCCAGGGCGAGGTTTTTGTCGCGGAGGCCGACGAGTCGGACGCGTCGCTGTTGCGTTACTCCCCAGATGTCGCCGTGATTACGAACATTGAGCCGGATCACCTGGACTTCTACGGCACGCGTGAGGCGTATTTCAAGGTGTTCGATGATTTTGCGGACATTGCGAAGAACATCGTGGTGTGCCTAGATGACGAACACGCCGCAGCTTGCGGTGAGCGCGCAATCGAGCGTGGTCTGACGGTTTACGGATACGGCACTGAAGAAGCTGCGAAGCGCCACCCGAGCGTGCCGGCAGCGGCGGTGATTACCGAAGAGCGCCAGGAAGGCGAGCACACCGCAGTCGGTGTGCGTTTGCGCACGCCTGATGTCTCCGGCGAGGTCACCTACAGCATGGCTATCCCGGGCCGCCACATGGTGCTCAACTCGGCAGCAGCGCTGCTCGGTGGGGTACTCGTCGGCGCGAGTCCGGAGAAGCTCGCCCAGGGGCTCAGCGAGTTCACAGGCGTGCGCCGTCGTTTCGAGTACAAAGGCAGCGTCGGCGAGACTCGCGTGTACGACGACTACGCCCACCACCCGACCGAGGTGGAGGCGGTGCTTACCGCGGCCCGCGACAAGGTGGAGGCAGAAGGCAACGGTGCGCGTGTGGTCGTGTGCTTCCAGCCGCACTTGTACTCGCGCACCCAGGAGTTCTCCAGCGAGTTTGCTAAGGCATTGTCGCTGGCAGACGAGTGCGTGCTGTTAGATATCTACGGTGCCCGTGAAACCCCGGTTGAGGGTGTGACCTCGCGCATTATTAGCGACGAAATGACCATCCCGGTGCACCTTGAACCGGACTTCTCTGCTGCTCCTGCAACCGTTGCGTCCGTGACCGAGCCGGGTGACTTGGTGCTCACGATGGGGGCGGGCAGTGTGACCATGCTGGCAGACGAGATCCTGGATGCGTTGGCGGGCAAGTAATGTCCACGAAAGTTCCCATGCCTGACTCAACTGAGGAGCAGCCGAAGCGCCGGAAGATCCCGTACGGTGCGATCGCAGCAACGGTGGCCATTGTTGTGGCTGTGTGCGCGGCTGTTCCGTTCACGCCGCTGATGAGCGTGAACGATATTGCCGTCGAGGGGTCCGTGAACCTGCCCGAGGAGGAAGTACGCAATCTCACCGGGATTGATTACGGCACGCCGATAGGCAAGGTGAAGCCGCGCCGAGCCGCCGAGAATGTTGCCGCAAACCCCTGGGTGGATTCCGCAACAGTGTCGCGCGCGTGGCCGAACGGCGTCAGTGTGGAGATCACAGAGCATGATCCGGTGGCGTGGGTGGACATTGATGGCCAGCCGCACCTGATCGACCGGGAGGGCCGCGATTTCATCGTTGCGGCGCCGCCCGCAGGCGCTGTGGAGATCCAGGGGGTGGCCCAGGAGCGGTTTGCGCAGGCGGTGGAGGTGGCGTCGTCGATTAGTGATGTTGCCCGGCCTCGCGTCCGCGCGCTCAAAGCCAACGGTGACTACACCTACACGCTCGTGCTTGACGACGACCGCGTAGTCCAGTGGGGAGCTGCAACCGACAATGCGAATAAGGCGCTGGCGCTCGAAACCGTGCTCCAGTTGGAAGGCCACGAGTTCAATATTTCTAACCCCGAGTTGGTGACCTCGCGCTAAAACCCCAGGTCACAACCCTAAAGTACAGGTTTAGGGTTGTGACACGCCGGGGGAGAACACAAAAAATGCTTCGCTTTCAAACATGATGGGACGCAACTGAACACCCGAGTTTTGAAAGGCGAGACTTACGCTATGACTTCTCCCGCCAACTACCTCGCCATGATCCGCGTCGTCGGTGTCGGCGGGGGCGGCGTCAACGCTGTGAACCGAATGATTGAGGAGGGGTTGAAGGGCGTCGAATTCGTCGCCATCAACACTGACTCGCAGGCGCTGCTGTTTACCGATGCCGACACCAAGCTCGACATTGGTCGAGAAGCCACCCGTGGGCTGGGTGCAGGCGCGAACCCCGAGGTTGGCCGCACTTCCGCCGAGGACCACAAGCAGGAGATTGAGGAGTCCCTGAAGGGCTCCGACATGGTCTTCGTTACCGCAGGCGAAGGCGGCGGCACCGGTACTGGTGCGGCCCCGGTCGTCGCAGGTATTGCAAAGAAGATGGGCGCACTGACCATTGGTGTTGTGACCCGCCCGTTCACCTTTGAGGGCAAGCGCCGTACCCGCCAGGCGCTGGCTGGCATTGAGAACCTGAAGGAAGTTTGCGACACCGTCATCGTGATCCCGAACGACCGCCTCCTGCAGCTGGGCGACGCGGAGCTTTCCATGATGGAAGCGTTCCGCGCGGCTGACGAGGTGCTCTACAACGGTGTTCAGGGTATTACCAATCTGATCACCATCCCGGGCATGATCAACGTCGACTTTGCGGACGTGCGCTCCGTTATGGCTGACGCTGGCTCCGCGCTCATGGGCGTCGGCTCTGCGCGCGGCGAGAACCGTGTGATGACCGCAACTGAGCAGGCCATCAACTCCCCGCTGCTGGAGACCACCATGGAGGGCGCCAAGGGCGTGCTCATCTCCGTTGCTGGTGGCTCCGACCTCGGCCTGATGGAAGTTAACAACGCTGCTTCCATCGTGGAGGAGAAGGCCGACGACGATGCGAACATCATCTTCGGCACGATTATCGACGACAACCTGGGCGACGAGGTCCGCGTGACCATCATCGCCACCGGCTTCGACGAGAAGGCCAACGCTCGTCCTGCCGAGGACGCCCCGCAGGCAAGCGTCGTCGCTCCGGCCGAGGAGCTCGAGTCCCAGCCGGAGAAGCCGGCCGAGCCACGCACTGAGACCCGGACCGAGACCCGCGCCGAGCAGCCGTCGGAGAGCTACCAGGCTCGTCACCGCTACGAGCCAAACCGTGGCCTGTTTACGGACCGTGAGGACTCCCGTCCGCGCCGCGACGAGGAGTTCGGCGGCGGCTTCGACGATTTGGATGTGCCTGATTTCATGCGCTAGTTAGACTGGCTGGCATGCCAGATCTTTCCAACCGCCCCGTCCGCATGGTGTTTACTTCCCGTGCTGGCGGGGTTTCGCGTTCTCCGTACGATGCGTTCAACCTGGGAACGCATGTTGGCGACGACCCAGCCGACGTCGCCGCGAACCGTCAGCGTCTCGCCGACATCTTGGGCCTTCTCGCCGAGCGTTTCGTGTGGATGGAACAACTCCACACCAACACCGTCACCGTGGTCGACGGGCCCGCGGATGAGCCGGTTGCGGCCACTGACGCGATCGTGACTCGCGAGAAAAACCTCGCACTGTGCGTGCTGGTTGCGGACTGCACCCCCGTGCTGCTGTCCGACCACAGCGCAGGTGTGATCGCCGCAGCCCACGCGGGCCGTATGGGAGCGCGCAACGGCATTGTGCGCCGCACCGTCGAGGAGATGGTGGCGCTTGGCGCAGCCCCGGAGCGTATCCAGGTGCTGCTCGGGCCGGCGGCGGCAGGTGAGTCCTATGAGGTGCCTGCCGAGATGGCTGCGGACGTCGAAAAGCATTTGCCCGGCTCGCGCACAACCACCAAGCAGGGGACCGCGGGCATCGACGTCCGTGCCGGGCTTGTGCGCCAACTGATGAGCATGGGCGTGACCCACATCGATGCGGATCCGCGCGATACCATCACCGATGCCGACTTCTTCTCCCATCGCCGCGAGGGCGTCACCGGACGTCAGGCCGGCGTGATTTGGATGCCAGATGCATAACCTTGAAACCGTAACCAAGCAGATTCACGACGCCGAGCGTGCCGCAGGTCGCCCGGAAGGCAGTGTGCGACTGCTACCTGTGACCAAGTTCCACCCGGTGGAGCGCATCATCGAACTTGCCGACGCAGGCATCACCCTCGTCGGCGAAAACCGCGAGCAGGAGGCCCGCGCGAAGGCTGAAGCTCTGGATGGGCGGTGCCAGATCGCGATGATCGGCCAGATCCAGTCCAAGAAAGCCAACGCTGTGGCGCGCTGGGCCGCGCAAGTACACTCGCTTGACTCTGTGAAGTTGGCGCACGGCCTCGACCGTGGCATGGCGCTTGCCCTCGAGCGCGGCGACCGCACCACGGACACCCTGCCGTGCCTGATTCAGCTTTCCGACGACGGCGATACCGCCCGCGGCGGCGCCTCCTACGATGACGTGCCGGAAATCATCGAGGCGGTTGAGAATTCCGAGCATCTTCGCCTCGACGGTTTCATGGTCGTGCCCCCGCTGGACTCCGACCCCGAGACGGTGTTCCGCAGGGCACGTGCGCTTGTCGACGACACCTCCGCCCACCTCGGCCGCGACCTCATCTTGTCGGCCGGTATGAGCGGGGATTTTGAGACAGCAATCGCGTGCGGATCCGATCTCGTGCGTGTCGGAACAGCGCTGCTTGGGCCCCGCCCCGTAGGCTGACCTTCATCGCAAAACCACCCCCAAGGAGCCCCACTATGTCCTTCTTTGGCAGCGCAAAAGAATTCTTCGGCCTCGGTCCGATCGAGAACAACGAGGACGACGCCTACTTTGAGGATTCGCGCTACTCCGAAACTTCCTCGACTGCTGGCGCTGGCGCGTACGACCGTGCTGAGCGTCCGTCGCGTTATGAACGTGACCACCGCGAGGTGTCGTCGACACGCGCCAGCTACCGTCCGACCCCGCGCATCGTCAACGTGTCTCCGCGTAATTACAACGATGCCAAGGAGATCGGCGAGCCGTTCCGCGATGGCGACGCAGTGGTTATGGATCTGACCGACCTGGATACCGCCGACGCGAAGCGCATCGTCGACTTTGCTGCTGGCCTGTGCTTCGGCCTGCGCGGCAGCATGCACAACCTGTCCCGTGGTGAGGACACTCGCAAGCGCCTGTTTGCCATCGTCCCGGAAAACGCCAACGTGGACAAAGATGCGCTGAAGCGCTCTGCAGGCCTGCGCTAGCGAACCTGTAGGGTGTGAACGCGTGGCACTTATCGGAGCAATTCTCTACGCCGTCATCGGCATCTACTCGCTATTTGTCGTCGTGCGCATCATCATTGAGATGATTCAGGCCTTCTCGAAGCACTTCGACCCGCCACACTGGTTCATCATGGTGGCGGAACCACTGTTCAAGATCACCGACCCTCCAGTGTTTGCATTGCGCAAGCTCATCCCCCCGTTGAGGTTGAACGGGGGAGTGGGGCTCGACGTGAGCGTGATCGTGCTATTCCTGGCGCTTTCGCTGCTCCAGATGGTTATTCGGGCGACGATGATCGTTCCGGCACTGCATTAGCGCGCTGTCATGTGCGTTGTGTAGACGAAACAGTTACAATTCAGCAGACAAATTAAGTACGTTCCCGTAACGTGGGGCGCATTCGCGACCCGCAGACGCGGGTCCGTTACAAGAACATGAAGGGAACGCAAATGCCGTTGACGCCAGCTGACGTGCACAATGTCGCTTTCAGCAAGCCCCCGATTGGCAAGCGGGGCTACAACGAGGACGAAGTTGATCAGTTCCTCGACCTGGTTGAAGACGCGCTTGCACAGCTCCAGGATGAAAACGAAGAGCTCCGCGCACGACTCGAAGAGGGTGGCGCTGGCGTAGCGGCACCGGCAGCAGCCGGTTCTTCCGCAGACGAGGCTGCAATCCGCCGCGAGGTGGAGCAGAAGATCCGCGCTGACTACGAGGCGCAGCTGCGTTCCGCGAAGGAAGCCAAGGACAAGGCCGAGGCTGAGGCTAAGGCTGCCAAGGAAGATGCGGCAGCAGCCCGCAAGCAGGCTGAGGAAGCTCGCGCACAGGCTGCGAAGAGTCCGGCTGAAGGCGTGTCCAAGGCGGTCAACACCGCCCCGCAGAAGGCAGAGCCTTCGCAGGATTCGCACATCCAGGCTGCCAAGGTGCTCGGCCTTGCACAGGAGATGGCAGACCGTCTGACCAGCGATGCCCAGGCAGAGGCAACCTCCATGCTGGCAGACGCACGCAGCGCTGCAGAGCGTGAGGTGGCCGAGGCTGAGGCGAAGTCCAAGAAGCAACTGCAGGACGCTCAGACCCGCTCCCAGTCTCAGCTGCAGGAGGCGGAGACTCGCGCCAAGCAGCTCGTCGCCGAGGCCCAGAAGAAGGCCGAGGAGACCACTGGCGAGGCCGCTTCCCGCGCCGAGGCCCAGATCCGCCAAGCGGAGGAGAAGGCCAACAAGCTCAAGGCAGATGCAGAGCGCAAGCACACCGAGATTATGAACACGGTGAAGCAGCAGCAGACTGCTCTGGAGAACCGCATTGCGGAGCTGCGCACCTTCGAGCGCGAGTACCGTACTCGCCTGAAGACGTTGCTTGAGTCCCAGCTCGAGGAACTCGAGGCCCGCTCAACTACGGCGCCGAACGAGAAGTAAAACCTCAACGCCCGGGAGTGCTACACTTCCGGGCGTAACGCTTTGATCCGGCTATCACCGGGGAGCATTCCGGAAGAACGGCATCATGCTTATTAGAACCGGACGTTAAATGGGAAGACGTCACTTCCTTCACCACAAATGAAGTGGGGGCTTTCGCCCCAAGCAGGGTGGTACCGCGCAGCACATGCGTCCCTGCAGATTGTGTGTGGAGGAGTGTCATGGTTGGCAACGTCTACCCTAAGGTCGATATGACCGGAGGCAGCGACAAGTTTCCCGAGATGGAACGCGCTGTGCTCGACTACTGGAACAAGGATGAAACGTTCCAGGCATCGCTTGAGCAGCGTGAAGGTTGCGAAGAATACGTGTTCAATGACGGCCCGCCGTTTGCTAACGGTCTGCCTCACTACGGCCACCTGCTGACGGGCTACGTCAAGGACATCGTTCCGCGCTACCGCACGATGACTGGCTTCCATGTGCCGCGTGTGTTCGGCTGGGACTGCCACGGTCTGCCTGCGGAGCTTGAGGCAGAAAAGCAGCTCGGCATCACTGACAAAGCCCAGATCCATGACATGGGTCTGGAGAAATTCAACGAGTACTGCGCCAAGTCCGTCATGCACTATGCCGGCGAGTGGGAAGAGTACGTCACCCGCCAGGCTCGTTGGGTCGATTTTGAGAACGGCTACAAGACCATGGACCCGGAGTACATGGAATCTGTCATGTGGGCGTTCAAGGAGCTCTACGACAAGGGCTTGATCTACCAGGGCTTCCGTGTGCTGCCGTACTCCTGGGCAGAGCACACGCCGTTGTCCAACCAGGAGACGCGTCTCGACGATTCCTACCGCGACCGCCAGGACCCTACCGTCACCGTCACCATGCCGTTCACCGGCGGGCGCGCCGGCTACGCTGCGGAGAAGACGTGGGCTGAGCACCCTGAACTGCACGATGCGGCTGCGATCGCCTGGACCACCACGCCGTGGACGCTGCCGTCGAACTTGGCGTTGGCGGTTCACCCGGAGGTTGAATACTCGTTGGTGAAGCCGGGGGATGAGGGTGTCGTCGATACGCCATTGCTCTTGGCGACGAACCTGCTCGGCGCATACGCGAAGGAACTCGGCGAGTACGAGGTCATCTCCACGTTCACCGGCGCCCAGCTCGAGGGCCTGGAGTACGAGCCGGTATTCGATTACTTCCGCGATCATGAGAACGCGTTCATGGTGCTTAACGCGGACTACGTCACCACCGAGGACGGCACCGGTGTCGTCCACCAGGCGCCCGCCTTCGGTGAAGACGATATGTTCACCTGCCAGGACTACGGCATCGATTTGGTCATCCCCGTCGACGCCGACGGCAAGTTCACCTCGCTGGTTCCGGACTACGAAGGCAAGTTGGTCTTCGACGCGAACCGCGACATCATCCGCGACCTGCGCGCCAAGGGCCGTGTCGTGCGTGACCAGACCATCGTCCACTCTTACCCGCACTCCTGGCGCTCCGGCGAGCCACTGATCTACATGGCGCTGCCGGCTTGGTTTGTGAAGGTCACGGACATCCGCGACCGCATGGTCGAGCTCAACCAGGAGATCGACTGGATCCCGTCGCACATCCGCGATGGCCAGTTTGGCAAGTGGCTCGAAGGCGCTCGCGATTGGAACATTTCGCGTACCCGCTACTGGGGCTCCCCGGTGCCGGCGTGGGTATCCGATAACCCGGAGTACCCGCGCGTGGATGTCTACGGTTCCCTCGATGAGCTCGAGCGTGACTTCGGTGAGCGCCCCAAGTCGCTGCACCGTCCGCACATTGATGAACTGGTGCGTCCGAACCCGGACGACCCGACCGGTAAGTCCATGATGCGCCGCGTGCCGGACGTGCTCGACTGCTGGTTCGAATCCGGCTCTATGCCGTTTGCGCAGTACCACTACCCGTTTGAGAACCGCGAGGAGCACGACGCTCGCCAGCCGGCTGACTTCATCGTCGAGTACTCGGGCCAGACCCGTGGCTGGTTCTACGTCCAGCACGTGCTGTCTACCGCGCTGTTCGACCGTGTGGCGTACAAGAAGGTCGTCGCCCACGGCATCGTGCTTGGTTCCGACGGCCAGAAGATGTCCAAGTCCAAGGGCAACTACCCGAACGTCAACGAGGTTTTCGACCGCGACGGTTCCGACGCGATGCGTTGGTTCCTGATGTCTTCGCCGATCCTGCGTGGTGGCAACCTGATCGTCACTGAGCAGGGCATCCGCGAGGGCGTGCGCCAGGCGCTGCTGCCGATCTGGAACGCGTACACCTTCCTGCAGCTGTACTCCTCTGAGGACGCTCAGTGGTCGGTGGATTCCGACAACGTGCTCGACCGTTACATCCTGGCCAAGACCCACGACTTGGTGGAGGCCGTGGGCGAGGCTCTCGACGACACGCGCATCGCCGATGCTTGCGATGAGGTGCGTCGCTTCGCGGACACCCTGACCAACTGGTACGTGCGTCGCTCCCGCGACCGTTTCTGGGAAGGCCAGGAGGCCCACCCGGAGGCGTTCAATACGCTTTACACGGTGCTTGAAGTCGTGACCCGTACCGTCGCGCCGTTGCTGCCGTACATCTCTGAGGTGATCTGGCGTGGTCTCACCGGCGGCCGTTCGGTGCACCTGACTGACTTCCCGAAGACAGACAACCTGCCGGCGGATGCTGACCTGGTCGCTGCGATGGATGCGACGCGTGCGGTGTGTTCGGCGGCGTCGTCGGTACGCAAGGCGAACAAGCTGCGTAACCGTCTTCCACTGCCGAAGCTCACTGTTGCTCTGCCAGAGGCTGATCTACTTGAGCCGTTCCGCTCCACCATTCGCGACGAAGTGAACGTCAAGGACGTTGAGCTCACCGCGGATGTGGACTCGGCTGGTTCGTTCGAGGTCGTCGTTAATGCGAAGATTGCTGGTCCGAAGCTGGGCAAGGATGTCCAGCGCGCGATCAAGAACGTCAAGGCTGGCAACTATGAGCGTCGTGGCGACGACGTGGTGGTCGACGGAGACATCGTGCTGACTCCGGAGCTCTACACCGAGCGCCTCGTCGCCGAGAACCCGGAGAGCACTGCGCGTGTCGACGCCGACGCCGCCGTCGGCCTCGTCGTCCTGGACACCAACGTCACTGAGGAACTCGAGGCTGAAGGCTGGGCCGCCGATGTCATCCGTGGCCTGCAGGATGCGCGCAAGCGTGAGGGCCTTGAGGTCTCCGATCGCATTGCGGTTGTGCTTGCGGTGCCGGCTGAGAAGGAGGAGTGGGCTCGTCGTCACGCAGAGCACATCGCCGCTGAAACGTTGGCAACCTCCTTCGATGTGGTCACCGAACCAGTCGAAGGCCATGATGTTGTCGACGGTGTGACCGCCACCGTTCGCAAGAATTAGGCGCTGACGGACTATGCCGCTGCATAGTGGATCCTGACCCGGACCACTATGCAGCGGCATAGTGTTTTTAGGGGCTAGCCGTGAAGCGTGAGGCCCCAGTGCTGCATTGCGCCTGCGATTTCCATGCCGCTGGTGAGCGTCTTGTTGTAGTCGCTGCCGTTCGACGTCACCCCTAGCGCCCATGCGTCCGTGCCGTCGAACGCGAAGATCGCGCCTCCGGAATCGCCTCTGTCAGCGATGTTGCGAAACACGAATTGGCCGGCCCTATCTACCTCGACGAATTTGCCGCAGGAGTAGCCAGTGGTGGCACCGAGACGGCAAATGGTCATGTTGCCTTGCCCCGCTTGTGCTGGGGTGATCCAGCCCTTCAATCGGGAATTTACGGGCAGTGCGGAATCCACGTACGGCTTGGCATCGTCGTAAATCTCAATCAGTCCGATGTCGGTGCCGATAAAGCCCGTGTTGTCGCGCTCGTAGAAGGATTCGACCATCTCGCCCACAACCAGTGACCCGCCGTATTGGTCATTGACGTAGAACTGGTCACCCACATCGCCGCAGTGCCCGGCAGTAACGATGAATGTGCGGTTTTCCCGCGACGCGATAAAACCAGTAGAGCAGTAGCTTTTGTTCACGTTGTAAATCTTCGCGCCAGGTACAACCTTGCCCGGAGCCTCGAGAAACAGCCAGTCTTGTTTGTTGTGATAGTAAATGCCCAGGTTGTCGTCCCTGCCGGTTACTCCCGCGCCGTTGTTTCGTGGGTCGATGCGTTGCGGGTCCACGGCCTGTGCCTGTGGTTGCTGCGGCTGTGCGTGCTGTCGCTGTGCTTGCCTTGTGGGGCTGGATTCCGATTGCGGGGCGAGAAAGTTCTCGGGAGGGAAATAAAAATTGCTCACTTGGGCGTCGGAGCCGTCGATCGTGCAGCGGAATGTGAATTCACCGATGTATTCGTCATTGCTGAGAAAACCGGAGATCTCGCTGTCGAACGTCTGTCCTGTGATTGCGTCGGTGGGCACTTCGTGTGCATAGACCGTTAGGGCGTCGTAGGCAACGCCGTCGGCGGTGGACGCGTTTCTGGCGGCGTTCTGACATAATTCGGCGACCTCAGTCGGTGTCAGTTTGGTCTCGGGAGCATCGGCGGCGATATCTTCTGCACCGGAACAGGCAGTGAGCGCAGTGAGCGTGGTCGCGGATGCGAGCGCTACCGAGATTAACGTTTGGATGATCTTCACAGATGTCATGGTGACACATCGTGGCGACGAATGTGTCGACTATGCAGCGGCATAGTTTTTCGAACAAAGAACCGCCGTCTGCTCCAAACTATGCAGCGGCATAGTGAAAAAGCTGCGCAGCCAAGGTGGGGGAATGGCCTCTTTGGGTAGATTTGAGGAAAACTATTTACTCGCACACCTATTCGATATATAAAGGTGTCAATGTTTGTAAACAAGGGGTGTGAACATGACAGTTGCAGTGAGCCAGTGGGTGGCTGATCGAACGAATGATTTGTCGGCAGAGGTGCTCGAAGACCGGATTAAGGTCAACCACCTTTCGGCCAATCACCATCGTGCGCGGATGCTTGAAGCAGTCGGGCAGTTCGATGAGCAGGATCTCGCGTCGCAGTATGGGGAGAAGTCGACCGCGACGTGGTTGCGTAGGGAACTCAACCTGCCCGAACCGACGGCCTTTGAGTATGTGAGGGTTGCCCGGGGCCTGCGCAGGTATCGCCGGTTATTCGAGGCGTTTGAGTCTGGGGTGATGCCGTATTCGACGGTTCGTTTTCTCCTGCAGTTTCTAGACGAGCAAAACGAAGAGGAGCTTGTCGCTCTTGCGTTGTCTCTGGCGTTTTCGGACCTGAAACTTGTGCTCGCCGGTGCCGGGCCGAAAGACGATGAGCCGACCGAGCCCTTCGCCCGGGCCAGCGAGTGCGACGATGGCATGCTTGCGTTCGAGGCCCGTGGCTGGGCAGAAACTTCTGACCGCGCTGAAAATGGCGCAGTTGGCCAGTTTTGGTCTGGAGGACGTCGATCCGGAGGATCTCAACGATCCTGAAAAGGTGCAACTGCTTATCGACGACGCCACCAACGCCAAGGATGCTGTCGCCTCTGAGCAGGATCGCGAACCACGGAAACGGACAAAGATCACCGCCGAAGACATCGCGAAGACGGTTTCGCGCTACGGGCCTCCGGAGAAACAGGACGTTTACGCAGCGTTGCTGGCCATGGTGGATATGGTGCGGGCTCACCCGATTAGTCCGCTTCGTAGCCCCGGTGTGCAGGTCAATCTCATGGTGAATCAGGGCGGGGGCTGTTGGATGCCCGAAAACCGTGCCGCACGGTCAGAGGATGTGCGAAGCTACCTTGCTAACGCCGTGGTGCGGTTGCACTTGATGGACAAACATGGGCTGACCATCAACGTCGGCCGTGCACAGCGGTTCGCCACTGACGGCCAGGTGCAGGCGTTGCTAGCAACGTGGGGGTATCAATGTGCCATGCCTGGGTGCTCGCATCGCCGGTTTATTGAGATCCACCACATCCGAGAATGGGAGCATGGTGGCTCGACCAACATGGATAACCTCATTCCACTGTGCTCGAGTTGTCACTCGCAGGTTAGCCACGGGACGATCACAATTGAAAGCAGGGGAACCGACCTGTTCTTCACGTTTAACGATGGTGCGCGGTTTGTTTCCCGCGGGCGAGGGTTGCCGCGTCGCCTGGATTTCATCACGGGTACCTCATTCGATGAATGACGAAATTGGAACTCGGCGGTAGCGGTGGTGCACAGTGGTGGCATGACTCGCTGGGTGCTGCATATCGACATGGACGCGTTCTACGCGTCATGTGAGCAGCTCACCCGTCCCACGCTGAAAGGGCGGCCAGTGCTCGTTGCGGGTGTGACCGGCCGCGGGGTCGTGGCGGGCGCCAGTTACGAGGCAAGAAAGTATGGGGCGCGCTCCGCCATGCCAACACACCGGGCGGCACGTCTGGTGGGGCCAAAAGCAGTTCTTGTGGCACCCCGGCGGGCGGTGTACACGACCGCGTCGAGGCGAGTGTTCGAGGTGATTAGCAAGCACGTTGATGTGGTGGAGCAACTGTCCATCGATGAAGCCTTCATGGAGCCAGCTGAGCTCATTGGTGCTACCCCTGACGAGGTGCGTGAGTGGGCGAACCAGTTGCGCGCGGAGATCAAGGAGGAGACTGGCTTGCCGAGCTCGATCGGAGCTGGGTCGGGCAAGCAATACGCCAAGATTGGTTCGGGCCGCGCGAAACCGGACGGAGTGTTTGTCATCCCGCATGAAGAACAGTTAGAGATCCTGCATCCGATGCCGGTCAATGAGTTGTGGGGTGTGGGGCCGGTGACGGAGGCGAAGTTAGCGTCGGCGGGGATCGAGACGATTGGGGATTTGGCGGCGCTGACCGAGAAAGAACTCGATATCGCGATTGGTGGTGCGGTGGGCAAGCAGCTGTGGTGGCTTGCTCGCGGTGTGGATGAGCGGCCGGTTGCCCCGCGTGCTGTGGCGAAGCAGATCTCCTCCGAGCACACCTACCCGAACGATTTAACCCAGCCGTCGGAGGTAGACACTGCGCTGGAACGTGCGGCAGCGGATTCGCATCGACGGTTGCTCAAGGACGGGAGAGGGGCTCGCACGGTGACAGTGAAGCTGCGGATGGCGGACTTTCGCATCGAATCCCGCTCGGCGACCCTGCCGTATGCAACCGACGATGCGGAAACCCTGCTCGCAACGGCGTTTCGACTGGTGCGTTACCCGGACGAAGTCGGGCCAATCAGGCTTGTGGGGGTGTCGTATTCGGGCCTGGAGGATGCGCTGCAGGATGTGTTGTTTCCGGAGTTGGATCAGGAGATTGTGAAGCCGGCGCCGGTGGCGGAGGACTACGAAACTGGGGTGAGTGATCATGCCGCACCGGCTGGACTCGAGGTGGTCTCAGAGATGGGAGACACGCCAGGGCAGTGGCGGGCTACCCAGGACGTGTTTCACCCTGAGTTTGGGCACGGTTGGGTGCAAGGGGCCGGCAAAGGGTGGGTCACGGTGCGGTTTGAAACTCGCGCGACGGGGCCTGGCAGGGTCAAGAGCTTGCGTAGCGACGATCCCGCGCTCGTCCCGGCCGACCCCGTCGATTCGTTGGCGTGGGAGGACTGGCTGTCAGAGCAGTGAGCTGGGATTCACACCGGTGGCCAGGGCGGTGAGCAGTGCGATACGAGCTTGGCCGGGGGAGAGATGGCCGGCGGGCAGCGCGCCGAGGTCGCCGAGGGTAGAGCCGCCACCTGCGCCGCCGTAGGCGAAGGTCACTGCACCGTAGGGGGCAGAAGTGGCAATCACTACGGGGATGCCGCGGCGCAGCATGTCGCGAAGTGCTTCGCCGGTGCCGTCGGAGACGTTGCCGGCACCGAGGGCCTCGACAATGACGCCGTCGGGGGACTTCGAGGCGACAAGATGTGCAACGGTGCCGTCGTCACCTGGCCATGCACGCAGGATCGGCACGAACAAGCCGTCCAATGGCGCAGCGGGGACAGGCATAGGTCGGCGCAGTGAAACGGGGACGTCGAAGGCGTCCAGATCGGTAGTGTGCCGCTTGCGTAGGCCGCGTGCAGGCAAGGTTGCGCCACCGAAGTGAACGAAGGCGCCACCGCCGCGTTGGGTGGCGGCCACCTCGATCGCGCCACGCAGGTTTGCGGGCCCGTCAGGGTGGGGATGATCGGCGGAGCGCATCGCACCGGTCAACACGACGGGCCGTTCATCGCGGTGGACGAGTTCTAACGCGAGGGCGGTTTCTGCCAAGGAGTCGGTGCCGTGGGTGATGACGAGGCCGGTGAGGGTGTCGTCGTTAAGCAATGCGCTAGTGAGCGCACGAAGGCGGTCGATGTCGGCGAGCCCCATTGACGACGAATCCAGGCTCGCGATCTCGCGAGTTCGCACGTCACGGGTTGTTTTGCTGCGGGCGACAAGTTCGTCGGCGGACAGGGTGGGCACCAGTGCGCCGGACACATCGGCGGTGGAGGCGATGGTGCCTCCGGTGGAGACAACGTAGACGGTCATGTGCACCAGAGTGCCAGAAATGGGCTTCAGTGCAGTAACGTTGAGCAAGTCAATCAAGGTATGCAAGGAGAACACGTGAAAGCACAGCGATTTGCTGCGGCACTTGCAGCGGCCAGCCTCGCGCTGGGTCTGACCGCCTGCTCGGGCGAGTCCGACAACACGGAGAACACCACCACCGCAGCCGAACAGGCAAGCGCATCCGACGCAGCGCCCGTGGCAGAAATGCCCACCGCAGAAGAGCTCAACGCAGTCCTGCAGCGCGCTGCCGACCCGAACCTGCCCATCGCAGAACGCGCGAACACCGTCCAGGGTGGCGAAACCACGCCGGAACTGTTCGATCTGATGACCCAGTCTCAGCAGGAATCAGGCGCGAACTTCCAGGTGGTCAACCCGGTGTTGCCGGGCTACACCACCAACTCGGTGTTGGCGACGGTGAACTTCACCCGACCGGACGCGGAATCGCAGCTGGCTGAGGATGTGGAGTTTGTGTACGAGGAGGGCCACTGGAAGATCTCGCAAAGCTGGGCGTGCTTCCTGGTCAGCAACACCTTGCCGCCGGAGCAGGTGCCGGACATGTGCAACACCGGCGCACCGGCCGCACCGGCCGCACCGGCTGAGGCCCCGGCCGAAGCCCCAGCCGAGCAGGCGCCTCCGGCAGCTCCTGGCCTGTAAGTTAAGCGCCGTACCGCACAGCCCGCGTGATGTCTTGGACCACGCGGGTTGTTTGCTCCCCGCCGGAGTACACCAGGTGGGTTGTCGCTTCCACCTCGCCTGACACTGGCAACGGGCGGGAGAAATCGACGGTGATGTGCCCCTTCGACGTGGTGGAAGAGGACTCCACCTCGATGTGCTGGCCGTTGAGGTCCCCGGCGGCATCGGCGTCGATCGTCATGTCCTTTTCCGAGGGGCGTTCCTCGATGTCGACGGCGAGGTCAACGGTGGAATCGGTAAGCGACTCGACAGTGTAGGTGGTGGTGCGCAACATCGTGTTGTCGCCGGCGACTCGGTTTTCCACCTTCCACACGCCACCCTCACCGATTGGTTCGGTGGGGAACACGACGTTTTGGGTGATCAGCGCCAGCAGGGCGGGCTCCACATGCTGCAGGCCGCGCTCCGGTGCTTCCGGTGGGGCGAGCAGTTTGATGGTGGAGATCTTCCCAGAGTCGTCGCCACGCCAGCTCATGCGGAAGCCTTCAGTGGCGGCGACGTCCTGGCCGATGTCCAGGTTGGAGTGTTTGCCGGAGCCGACGGTGAAGTCGATTCGTCGAGAAGCAGCTGCTTCTCCCTCGCCGGGTTCAGGTGCGTCACCAACCGAGATGTCCAGCGGCAACGTCGTGATCGCCACATCGCCGCCCCGGACCTGATCGCCCACTGTCTGCGCGACACCGGACGAGACCGCAACCGTGGTGGACCAGGGCTCGGCGTTCTCGGTGTACGACAACACGCGAGCATGTTCGCCCGTATCGACGACAGTGACACCCGGCTCGTCCACAGGGAACGCGGGCACGCCCTCGATCAGGTCTTCCTCGCCCGCGCATGCGGTGAGGGACAGTGACAAAGCAACGGCGGCAACGGCGGCAGTTAAACGAGACATCTTTAAGAACGTACCGCACGGCATACGCAGGGGTAGCGTCCGAGGCGCTAAGGTGGGACGGCGATGGAACAGGCAACGAAACCCCGCTCGACACCCCGCTACCTTGGTGTCGTGATCGCTGTGATGCTCATCGTGGCGGCGCTGGACCAGCTCCTGAAAATCATCATGGTCGCATGGCTGGAACCCGGAGTGCCCCACCCAGTGATCGGAGATTGGTTCCGCTTCTACCTGCTGTTTAACCCGGGCGCCGCATTTTCAATGGGGCAGAATTCGACGTGGTTATTCACCACCCTCCAACTTGCGTTTGTCATTGGTGCGCTGTGGTTTGGTCCTCGCATGTCCACACGTTGGGAGGCGTTTGGTCTAGCGCTGGTCGCAGGTGGCGCACTGGGCAACCTGTGCGACAGGTTGTTCCGTGAGCCTGGATTCTGGTTCGGACATGTGGTGGACTACATCTCCGTAGGCAGTTTCGCGGTGTTTAACCTGGCCGATGCTGCTATTACGGTCGGTGTGGTGGTGTTTGTCGTGGCCACCTTTGTTGCAGAGCGGAAGGGGGACAACGATGGGTAAGTTCCGGGCGCTTCCAGTGCCGGAAGGGCTGGACGGGATGCGTGTCGATGCTGCGATGTCGAAGCTGTTCGGTGTCTCCCGTGCCGTCGCCGCAGAAATTGCCGCGAACGGTGACGTGCTTGTCAACGGCACTGCTGCACAGAAATCGGAACGAGTCCACACAGGCGCCATGCTGGAGGTCACTCTGCCGGAGCCGAAGCGGGCGCCGCAGCCGGTCACCGAACTCGTTGAAGGTCTGGAGATCCTGTACAAGGATGCCGACGTCATCGCGGTGGATAAGCCTGTGGGCGTGGCGGCGCACCCGACCTTGGGCTGGGAAGGCCCCGATGTGGTCGGTGGGTTGCAAGCCATGGGATTCACGCTTCCCGATGCCGGCCCGCCGGAGCGCAAGGGCATCGTGCAGCGTCTCGACGTCGGCACATCCGGCGTCATGATCGTTGCCGCAAGCGTGCCCGCTTACTCCGCGTTGAAACGCGCCTTTAAAGAACGCACCGTGGACAAGACCTATAACGCGTTGGTGCAGGGGCTGCCGGACCCGACAGTTGGCACAATCGATGCACCGATCGGACGCCACCCTTCCGCCGGGTGGAAGTTTGCCGTCACGCAGGACGGCCGGCCGAGCGTGACCCACTACGAGGTAATTGAAGCGTTCCGCCGGGCGAGTCTCATCGAGGTGCACCTAGAAACGGGCCGGACCCACCAGATCAGAGTGCATATGTCCTCGGTGGGCCATCCCTGCGTGGGAGATCCGATGTATGGGTCGGACCCGACTCTGTCGAAGCAACTCGGGTTGAAGCGTCAGTGGCTGCATGCCACCAGCCTTGGGTTCGTCCACCCGCGTACCGGTGAATATATGGAGGTCACCTCCGAGTATCCGGAGGACCTTCGTGTGGCGCTTGATGCGGTCCGTAACGGGTAGGCGGGTCGTCGCAACGCTGCTTGCAGCTGGTGTTGCGCTCTCAGCGTTGTGGGCGATTGGCGTTGCGACGCCACCACTGCCATCTGTGCTGCAAGGCGACACCCTCGGGCCCGAAGACGGGGAAGAGAACTACAAGCAACGCGCCGACGACACCTTGCGTGCCGCTGACGCCCCCGCGTTCGCGCTTGTGACGTTCGATACAGCATTATCTGTTCACGATGCTGCGGTGACGGTTGCGCCGGCGCGCCGGGCGAGTGCTCTGGTCGCGAACGGCGGAGCGCCTATCGCGGTTGGTGAACCGCTTGCGGGGCAGCTACGTGACGAAATCTTCCAGCAAGCAACCACGCAGCCAATTGACGCAGTGATCGTTTACGGTTCAGGCGATGAACTCCGCGCGGTTGCCGAACAGCCAGCTGTTTTCGCCGTGGAAGTATTGCCTTCTGATGCTGTGTGGGGAGCGTTTGCATTGACCCGAAACGTCTCTGGGGGCCGTGTATAGTTTGCGGAGTTATATGCCTGCTACCGGGAGGAGACCCCTTGGCTTCCGAGACCAATCACTCGACCGCACGTCGCCGGCTGACACGCGTGAGCCTGGCAATTGTCACGTCGTCCGCACTGCTGCTCGGCGCGTGCGGATTCGGTGGCGATGGCAACGGCGAAGGCGAAGGTGACGGGCTGCAGCCCGGCGATTACACCGTCGTGTCCCAGGAAGGCGTCTCTGCCAGTGTTGTCGTCTCCGGCAAGATTGAGCCGGTGCGCACTGTCAACATCACCTCGGCGGTGCAGTCTGAGGTAAAGAATGTTGCAGTGAAGGCTGGTGACAGGGTCCAGGCGCAGCAGTTCCTCGTTGCCATGAATACCGAGGAGCTGGAGCGCCAGTTGGCGGTCCAGCAAAAGCAGCAGGCGAACGCGCAGGCTGATGCGCAGGCCAACGTGCAGCAGGCGCAGCAGCAGTTGAACGCGTATCAGGCAAGCATCAATAACGGGACGCACCCGGCGATTGCTGCTGCTCAAGCGCAGGTCGACCAGGCGCAGGCGGCTTACAACGCTGCTGTTGCTGCAGAGGGCGGCCCGCGCTTGATCAACCGCGGCATGGCGGCTGTGGAGCAGATGGCGGGTCAGATCTCCTCGCTTGGCAATGCGACGGCAAAGCCGGGTGTTCCAGCACCACCGGCACAGCCGGCACAACCGGCACCGCAAGCTCCGGCGCAGCTCGCTGGTGGTTCGTTGAGCAAGCAGGAGGCTCAGGCGGCGCTGCAGCAGGCTCAGGCGGAACTTGAGTCCGCACGTGCGCAGGCGGCGCAGGAACGTGACCAGTTGCAGGCGCAGGTGAGCTCCGCTACCCGTCAGGCCGAGTCGGCGCAGCTTGGCGAGGGCGACGGCACCCTCGAATACCAAGTCCGTGAAGGCACCGTGTACGCCCCGATCGCGGGATTGGTGACCGAGGTTTCCGTGCACGAAGGCGACATCCCGCAAGGCAAATTGCTCAGTATTGCCGACGATTCCTCCCTGGTCATTCGGGCAGAGGTCCGTGAGTCGGACGTGCCAAACATCTCGGTCGGGGACCGGGTTGATTTCACGTCGACCGCAACTGGCAAGAAGCAGTTCAAGGGCAAGGTCACGCGCATTGCGCCGGCCGCGAGCGGTTCTGGTTCTGCTGAGGTTCCTGGCATGGCGATGGGCGGCGGCGGATCGCAAAATTCGAGCGAGGTGACGTTCCCGGTCGAGATCGAAATCACCGGCGACAAGGAAGGCCTGCTGCTGGGTGGCACTGCGCGTGCGGAGATCATTACCGCTGAGGCGAAGGACGCGCTCAACGTCCCGCTCGACGCCGTGTATGAGGAGGACGGCAAGAAGAAGGTTCTCGTCATGGCAACCGAGGGCGAAGATGCGACCTCTGGCAAGGTCGAGGAACGCATCGTGAAAACCGGTGCGTCCAACGACGTCGACATTGCCATTACGGGCGGCGACCTCAAGGCTGGCGATATTGTCGTGAACTGGCCGGACGAGTACCGCGAGCGTATCGGGGAGACCGTTGAGATCAACGACCCGAACTTCGACCCGGAGAAGGTCCGCGAGGCTCGCGAAGGCAAGAAGAAGCAGGACGGCGAGAAGGAGCAGCCGTAAGTGTTTCGCAGGAAAAAGCGTCCGCTTGACGACGACACCCTGACCGACACGACAGACACCCACGACCCGTTCTTCCTCGACGGCGAAGAAGACCCAGCCGATGAAGACGAACCGGTAGTTGAAACTGTCCCGGTGGAGGAAGTCGTCGATACGCAGCCGCGCATGGAGAACACCGGCAGGTTGATCGACATGCGCCGGATCGTGAAGACGTACAACGTTGGCGAGCCGAGCGAACTGACCGTACTGCACGGCGTGGATTTCTACGCTGAACAGGGCGAATTTGTTTCTATCGTGGGTCCTTCGGGCTGCGGTAAATCGACGTTGATGAACCTAATCGGCATGCTTGATCGCCCCACGGAAGGTGCGTATGCCTTCAACGGCGAACCTGTGTACGCGAAGCAGGACAAGGAACTGGCGCATTACCGCAGCCAAAACATCGGATTCATTTTTCAGAACTTCAACCTCGTTGGCCGCATCGACGCGCTGCAGAACGTGGCCATGCCGATGATGTACGCCGGTGTGCCGAAGCGCGAGCGCGAGGAGCGCGCCGCCGAACTGCTGGATCGCATGGGCATGGGGGATCGGTTGCACCACAACCCCAACGAACTTTCGGGTGGCCAGAAGCAGCGTGTGGCAATCGCACGCAGCCTGGCCAATGACCCAGGGCTGCTGCTTGCCGACGAGCCCACGGGCGCCCTGGATTCCAAAACCGGACGCATGGTCATGGATCTGTTCCACGAACTCAACCAGGAACTGGGCAAAGCCATCGTGTTTATTACCCACAACCCGGAGTTGGCTGAAGAAACCGGCCGGATCGTGGAAATGATGGACGGAAAAATCGCTCGTGTGCGCCAGCCGGGTGGGGTGAACTAGGTGAATATTCGCGAATCGCTACGGTTGGCGCTGTCCAGCCTGAATACCAACAAGTTGCGCTCGCTGCTGACGCTTTTGGGCATCATCATCGGCATCATGGCCGTGATCATCATCATGACGTTGGGCCGTGCTCTCGAGAACGATGTGATGGGTGGTCTGGAAGACGCCGGCACGACCACGTACCCGGTGATGGTGCACGAACGCGCGGAAGAAGGCGAGAAATCCGAGGACCCGTTTGCGGCGTTTGATCTTGCCCCGCCGACAAACGAGAACGATGCTGTCACGTTTGATCAGCTCAACGAGCTGCAAGCGTCGTTCGGCGACCGCGTGCAAGGCATCGATCTGGAGCTTTCCGGCGGTGGTGACGCACAGGTCGGGGACAACACTTCAAGTGTGTCGATCTACCCGTCGCTTGCGAGTTCGCTCGACATGCGTGGCCTGAAGGTTCAGTACGGTCGCGGGTTGGATCAAGACATCATTGATAGTCGTCGCCCCGTTGCCGTTGTGTCGCCAGAGCTGGTCGAGGCGTTGTTCGACAACGATCCGAGCAAGGCGCTCGGCTCCCGCTTCGACCTCATCATCGATGGCAAGCCGGCGGTGTTCACCATCATCGGTGTGCTGGAAAAATCGGAGAGCCAGCCCATGTTCGGGGAAACCGCGTTTGCGGACGCCTACATTCCGGTCACGGCCGCGGGCAGGGTTGGCTTGGAGGCGGACTGGGTGTCGTCGTTTAGCGTGCGTGCTGCTGTGGATGAGGACCCGGAAGTGTTCCGCGCAGACCTGCAAACGTACCTGGATCGCATGTACGCCGGTAACGACAACTACGAGGCCGAGGTGTTCGATATCTCAGCGAGCCTCGAAGGCTTGACGACGATCTTCCGCACCCTGTCGACCGTGCTCTCCGCAATCGGCGGCATCTCGCTCCTCGTCGGCGGTATCGGCGTGATGAACATCATGCTGATCACGGTTACTGAACGCACCCGCGAAATCGGCGTGCGTAAAGCGCTCGGCGCAACCCACAATGATATTCGTGTCCAGTTCATCGTCGAGGCGATGCTGGTGTGCCTCATCGGCGGCGTCATTGGCGTCATCCTAGGTGGCGCTGTCGGCATGATCGCCAGCTCGGCGCTTTTGGAAATGACATGGCCACCGATCGGAGCCGTGGTGTTCGCGCTGCTGTTCTCGCTGGCGACCGGTGTGTTCTTCGGCGCATACCCTGCGTCGAAGGCCGCGAAGATGCAGCCCATCGACGCGCTGCGCTACGAATAATTCGGACTTGCGTAGCCGTCTAAGATGAGCCGCATGGCCAAAAAATCCTCCTTCGTTCATCTTCATAACCACACCGAGTTCTCCATGTTGGACGGCATGGCAAAGGTGGACTTGCTGGCTGAGGAGGTGTCCCGCCAGGGCATGCCAGCAGTCGGCATGACCGACCACGGCAACATGTTCGGCTCCAATGCGTTTTACCGTCGCATGGTCGATGCTGGTGTGAAGCCGATCATCGGCATTGAGTCTTACATGGCACCGGACTCTCGTTTTAATAAGAAGCGTGTGCTGTGGGGTACGCCGGATCAAAAGCGTGACGATGTCTCCGCGTCCGGCGCATATCTCCACCAGACCATGCTCGCCGAGAACGCGACGGGTCTGCGCAACCTGTTCAAGCTGAGCTCCCTTGCGTCGTACGAGGGACAGTTGGGCAAGTGGCCTCGCATGGATGCGGAACTTATCGCCGAGCATGCTGACGGCATTATCGCGACCACTGGCTGCCCGTCCGGTGACGTGCAAACTCGCCTGCGTCTAGGCCAGTTTGACGCCGCGTTGGAGGCTGCGGCGATGTGGCAGGACATCTACGGCAAGGACAACTACTTCCTTGAACTGATGGACCACGGGTTGCACATCGAACGCCGCGTGCGCGACGACCTGTTGCGCATCGGAGAGATGCTTGAACTGCCGCCGCTGGTGACCAACGACTGCCACTACGTCCTCGAATCCCAGGCGCCCGCGCACGAGGCAATGCTGTGTGTCCAGACAGGCAAGACGCTGCTGGATCCGGACCGCTTCAAGTTTGATGGCTCCGGCTACTACATCAAGACTGCCGAACAGATGCGTGAGTTGTGGGACTCCACCGTGCCTGACGGGTGCGACAACACCCTGTGGATCGCGGAGCGTGTCGGCGACTACAGCGAGTTGTGGGAGGAACACCCGCACGATCGCATGCCGATCGCGGACGTTCCGGAGGGACACACTCCGACGACGTGGCTGCGTGAGGAGGTTCGCCGCGGACTGTCGGAGCGTTTCAACGGGGGAGAGGTTCCGCAGGAATACACCGAGCGTGCGAATTACGAGATCGACGTCATCGACATGAAGGGCTACCCCTCCTACTTCCTGATCGTTGCGGAGCTGATTAAGCACGCCCGCGAGATCGGCATTCGCGTTGGTCCCGGTCGTGGTTCCGCCGCTGGTTCGTTGGTTGCGTATGCGTTGACCATTACAAATATTGACCCGATGGAGCACGGCCTGCTCTTCGAGCGATTCCTCAACCCGGAGCGTCCGTCCGCACCGGATATCGATATCGACTTCGACGATCGCCGCCGCGGCGAAATGATCACCTACGCCGCCGAGCGTTGGGGTGAGGACAAGATCGCCCAGGTGATCACCTTCGGCACAGTGAAGACAAAGCAGGCGATTAAGGACTCGGCGAAGGTGAACTTCGGCCAGCCGGGCTTCCAGATGGCCGACCGCATCAACGGTGCCTTGCCACCAGCAATTATGGCGAAGGATATTCCGCTGTCCGGCATCACGGACCCGGAGCACGAGCGCTACGCGGAAGCGGCTGAGGTTCGCTCGCTGATCGAGACAGATCCGGATGTGGCCAAGATCTATGAAACCGCCCGTGGACTTGAAGGCGTTGTGCGCCAAGCAGGTGTGCACGCATGTGCGGTGATTATGGCGTCGGTGCCGCTGATGGACCACATTCCGATGTGGAAGCGTCCTGCCGACGGTGCGATCATTACCGGTTGGGACTATCCGGCGTGCGAGGCCATTGGCCTGCTGAAGATGGACTTCCTCGGCCTACGCAACCTGACAGTGCTTGGCGACGCGCTGGAGAACGTGGAGAAGAACCGCGGCGAGTCCATCGACCTTGAAGCCTTGGACACCGACGACGAGGCGGTGTACGAGTTGCTGTCTCGTGGCGACACCCTTGGTGTGTTCCAGCTCGACTCCGGAGGTATGCAAGAGTTGCTCAAGCGCATGAAGCCGACGGGCTTTAACGATATTGTCGCCTCGCTCGCTCTGTACCGTCCGGGCCCGATGGGTGTGAACGCTCACTGGGACTACGCCGACCGCAAGAATGGGCGCAAGCCGATCACTCCGATTCACCCGGAGCTTGAGGAGCCGCTGCGCGAGATTCTCGACGAAACCTACGGCCTGATCGTCTACCAAGAGCAGATCATGAACATCTCGCAGAAGGTAGCCAACTACACGGCTGGTCAGGCAGACGGCTTCCGTAAAGCCATGGGTAAGAAGAAGCCGGAGGTGCTGGCGAAGGAGTACGAGACATTTTCTGCCGGCATGTTTGAAAACGGCTACTCCAAGGAAGCCGTCGATGCACTGTGGGGAACGATTGAGCCGTTCGCGTCGTACGCGTTTAACAAGTCGCACGCCGCAGGCTATGCGTTGGTGTCGTACTGGACTGCCTACATGAAGGCGAATTACGCCGCTGAGTACATGGCCGCGCTGCTGACCTCTGTTGGTGATAAGAAGGACAAGTCCGCGATTTACCTGGCGGATTGCCGCCACTTGGGCATTAGCGTGTTGCAGCCAGATATTAACGAGTCTGAAGAGAACTTCATGGCTGTCGGCAAAGACATCCGTTACGGACTTGCGGCTGTGCGAAACGTCGGTGCGGAAGTGGTGGAGTCCATCAAAGAGACCCGCAAGTCCAAGGGGCACTTCACCAGCTTCTCTGACTACCTGGACAAGATCGATCTCCTTCCGTGCAACAAGCGCATCACGGAATCGCTGATCAAGGCAGGCGCGTTCGATTCTTTGGGTCACCCGCGTAAAGGCTTGATGCTGATCCAGGAAGACGCGGTGGACTCAGTCTTGGCGACGAAGAAGGCCGCTGACAAGGGCCAATTCGACCTCTTCGCGGGCCTTGGCGGCGAGGACGGTTCCGCGAACTCTGCGTTTGCCATTGAAGTACCTGAAGACGAATGGGACCGTAAGCACAAACTCGCCCTCGAGCGCGAAATGCTTGGCCTATACGTGTCCGGGCACCCGCTTGATGGGTACGAGGAAGCCATCGATGCACAGACCGATACGCAGCTCACCACCATCCTGTCCGGTGAACTACGCAACGGCGCAGAGGTCACCATCGGTGGGTTGATTTCGAATGTGGACCGACGCTTCTCTAAGAAGGACGGTTCCCCCTGGGCGATTGTGACCATCGAGGATCACCACGGCGCACAGGTGGATGTGCTGCTCTTCAACAAGGTGTACGCGCTCGTCGCTCCGCAAATTGTGGAGGACAACATCATTTTGGTCAGAGCACATGTCTCAATTCGCGACGAGCGTATGAGCTTGTTTGGCGACGACGTCAAAGTCCCCGAACTTGGCCCCGGCAACGGTGCTGGCCTGCCGCTCCGTCTAACGCTGCGGACGGACCAGTGCACCATCGACAACATTTCGAAACTCAAGGGAGTGCTGTCGAACAACCCAGGCGACTCAGACGTCTATCTCAACCTGGTCAACGGCGAACACAGTCAACTGATGATCCTCGGCGACCATTTGCGAGTGCACCGTTCTGCGAGCCTGATGGGTGATCTCAAGGCAACCCTGGGTGCGGGGATCTTGGGCTAGGGGAAACTATGCCGCTGCATAGTGTGCTCGTTTGAGGCTCGTGCGGTAGTGACTATGCCGCTGCATAGTCGGCTTCGGTGATTCTCTGCGGGCGTACCGCGCCGCGAGCTTGTCGGGTGACGCCTTGGGAACCGGGATGTTGGGTTAGGGGAAACTATGCCGCTGCATAGTCGGCGCAGCTAAATGCCCGCTGGCATATTGCACAGCGGGCATGAGGAGATGAAGCGCGTGTCTTACTTGAAGAACTTACGCAGCGCCTCGCGACCACCAGGGATCGAGTTGATGAAGACAACCAGGCTGCCGATTGCAGCACCAAGCGTCGTAACAATCACGCTGATAGTCGTGATTGCTTTCAGGATTTCTTCCTCATTATCGGCAGGGCCGATGCTTCCGTGCGGAGCCAGCGTTGCCGAAGGCTCAGCGGTCACCTTCGTCGGCGTAGGAGCGGTCGTGGTTTCCTTCGTCGTGGTTTCGGTCGACTGGTTGGTGGTAGTTTCCTCCGACGTCTCAGTAGTCGTCGTCGAGGTGGTGGTTTCCTCCGTGCCCTCGGAAGGTGCCGGTTCCGCCGGCGCCTCAGTGGTCGTCGTCGGTGCCGGTTCCGAGGTGGCGGTGGTAGTTGCCGAAGTGGGTTCGGATGTGGTGGTCTCTGCAGCGAGAGCTGAAGTGCCAAGAGCGCCAGCGGCGACGGCGGCACCGGCTGCGGAAACCAACAGAGTGCGGAGCTTCATGCTTGAATATTCCTAGCTGGGGTGGAGGTTTAGAACGGGAGCTTCGGGAGCTGGACCTGCGGCACGTGGACGTGCGGGATGCCCAGGTGGAACTCGCGGTTCAGTGCGTCGATGATCTTGTTGATGCCACGCGGGTCAGAGAACACGATCAGACCGGTGGTCAGAACCGCAGCGAGGGTGCCAGACACTGCGCCGATGATGTGACCCTGGGAGGAACCGGAAGTCTGCTTCTGGGGAGCCGGCGGGTTGTTGGTCTCGTCCTTGTCGGTTTCGCCCTCGCCCGGCTTGTCGGTTTCGCCCTCGCCCGGCTTGTCGGTCTCGCCCTTGTTGTCCTCGGGCTGGTCAACCGGAGCGGTGGTGTGGGTGTCGGTGGCCTCGTTGCCGGTGTTCTTGGCGTCCTCAGCGTAAGCCGGGGTAACAGCCAGGGTCAGCGCGGTCGCGGCAGCGACCATTGCAGAAGAAAAGCGCTTCATTATGAAAAACTCCTATGGAAATTTAGGGGGTTTGTCGCTGTCGACCGTGCGCTCGACAGATCACTCGGAAGAACCTAGCAGGTTCCCAGAAGAAAACATAGTGATATAGGCAATGTTTTCAGTGTTCCCCGCATCGGATTGGCCAACACCTGGAAGTCAGGGGTTTGGTCACGGCGAGCAGTGTACCCCAAATCATCTATATGTCTAAGTTCTATGGAGGTGGGGTAAATCGAGGTTTGAACAAACTGAAAACTCGTCGCGCGTACACTGATCGACCATGCGCCCATCCGACACATTCCGAGAGGTCCATGCCGCCGATATCCAGTTCGCGCAGGGAAGGATTTCTTCTGTCATTACTCCGTCGCCGCTGCAGTACTGCCCGCGGCTGTCTCAGCAGTACGGTGCTGAGATTTATCTCAAGCGTGAAGACCTGCAGGATGTGCGTTCGTACAAGATTCGCGGGGCTTACTTTGGTATTTCGCAGCTGACCCCGGAGGAGCGGGAGGCTGGCGTTGTGGCGGCGTCGGCAGGCAATCACGCCCAAGGCGTGGCGTACGCGTGCCGTGCGCTTGGTATTCAGGGCAAGATCTTTGTCCCGAAGCCAACCCCGAAGCAGAAGCGTGACCGCATTTTGGTGCACGGCGGTGATGCGATTGAGCTCGTCGTTACGGGCAACACGTTTGACGAGGCTGCCCAGGCTGCGCGCGAAGACGCTGCGGCACGGGGAGCGACGGTGATTGAGCCGTTCGACTCGCGCAATACCGTGGTCGGGCAAGGCACCGTCGCGGCCGAGATCGTCGCGCAATTGTCCAGTATGGGCAAGCAGCTCGACACTGTTCTTGTGCCGGTCGGTGGCGGTGGCCTGATGTCAGGTGTGATGTCGTATGTGGCGGACATGTCGCCGTCGACGAGGGTGGTTGGTGTTGAGCCGGTGGGGGCGTCGTCGTTACGCGCTGCGATTGAGGCGGGCGAGCCGGTGACGCTGGAATCTATCGACCCATTCGTAGACGGTGCGGCGGTGAAGCGGATCGGTGACACTCCCTGGCAGGTGTTCCAAGCACACAAAGATCGTGCTGAGGTGTTTTCTTGCGACGAAGGGGCAGTGTGCACGGAGATGCTCTCGCTGTATCAAAACGAAGGCATCATCGCTGAGCCCGCGGGTGCGCTGTCGGTTGCGGGCCTTGCACAAACGACGATTAAGCCAGGCTCGACCGTCGTCTGCATCATCTCTGGGGGCAACAACGATGTGCTGCGCTACGCGGAGGTCATGGAGCGCTCCTTGGTCCACCGCGGGCTGCGTCACTACTTCCTGGTCAACTTCCCCCAAGAGCCAGGGCAGCTTCGCATGTTCCTGCGGGAGATCCTGGGTGAGGAAGACGACATCGTCTTGTTTGAGTACCTGAAGAAGAACAACCGCGAAACCGGTGCCGCGCTCGTCGGTATTGAATTGGCGCATGCGGACGACCTTGCCCCGCTTCTGGAGCGCATGGACGGATCGCCGATCGGCTGCCGACGTTTGGAGCCCGGCACGCCGGAGTACGACTTCATCGTTGCAGGTTAAATGGTTACTTCCTACGTCCGACCCAAGGCTGGGGAGACAGCCATCCACGAACTTGAGATCAAGCGTTCGCGGTTTATTACCTGGGTGACGCGCGCCACCACTGAGGAGGAAGCGCGCGAGGTCATCCATGCCGCGCGTGAGGCGTACCCGGATGCGCGTCACCACTGTTCGGCGTTCATCGTTCATGTCGACGACGCACAGCCGATCGAGCGCTCTTCCGACGACGGTGAGCCCTCCGGCACGGCAGGAAAGCCGATGCTTGAGGTGCTCAAAGGATCAGGTATGTCCGACATTGTCGCCGTGGTTATTCGCTACTTTGGTGGCATCAAGCTTGGCACAGGCGGCCTTGTGAGTGCGTATACGAACGCGGTGTCTGAAACACTGCCGAGCGTTGTCACCACCACACGTGCCATGCGTGAGCAAGTTGCCGTGGACCTTCCGCATGCTGAAGCCGGCCGAATCGAAGCAGAACTACGCAACGCTGGGGTGGAAGTCGTAGACGTCGAATACGGAGCTGCCGCCACGTACACGCTCGCGTTCGAACCAGGGGAGCGTGAGCGTATCGACGACCTCCTCGCCGCCGCCACCCAAGGCCAAGCAGAAAGCAAAACGCTCGGACCACGGTGGGTCGAGTTGTCTACTTCGCGCTAGAATTGCATGCCATGACTATGCAGCCGCGCCCAAACAACCCGATCGACCAACGAAAAGCCGCCGTGCGCAAATACTCGCGCGACGCGCTGGTGTGGGCCGGCGGCGGCCTCGCCGGCGGCATCGCGTTCGGTCTGCTGATGCAGTCCTGGACGATCCTGGTGCTTGGGCTCGTCATCGGAGTTGCGGGTGGTTTTGTGAATTGGAACAAGGTCCAAAAGATCGTCAATCACCAGGACCGTTACTAGCGCCTTGATCGAACCGTCAGGCAAAGCCGTCCGTATCGACGCCTGGCTGTGGGCCGTGCGGATCTTCAAAACACGCAGCCAGGCCGCCGAAGCCGTTCGTGCTGGGCACGTCAAGATCGGTGGCAAGGCAGTCAAACCTGCCGTCCAGGTCGTGCCGGGAGACACGGTGCGGGTATGGAAGAACCACCACGAGTACATTCTCGAGGTTACGGCGACGGTGTCGAAGCGCGTTGGCGCCCCGGTGGCGCGCACCTGCTACATCGACCACAGTCCGCCACCACCACCGCGTGAACTCTTCGCGGCACCTCCTGTGCGCGATCGCGGAACTGGGCGCCCCACGAAGAAGGAACGCCGCGAAATCGACCGCCTCATGGGGCGGCGTAACTAAACGCAGCTAATCGATGCTGCTGCGCAGCCGGGCTAGACGGCCGTTCAGACGCTTGCGGCGCACCTCTGGGCGGTTTCCCGAATCCCAGGTTTTCTCGATGTGTTCGGTGCCGAACCGGTTGAGCAGCAGATCGTCGATAATGCGCACTTGCCCCGGGACGAATGAGTAGTTCATCGAGTTGGACACAGCCTCGATGTCTGCCGGGTTGGTCAGGTCCGCAACGTCCGAGACAAGCTCAATGCCGTGGGCACGCAGCAACTCGGTGAGGAAGCGGTAGTCGCCCGCGCGTGAGAGCGGAAACTGGCTGCCAAGCAACACGGTCAGAATGCCCGGCAGTGTCTCAGGCGAGATTTCGGTGTCCACGTCGGTGTGCACCTTTTCCTGTGGGTCTGCCAAGGCTGAGATTTGGTCAAACTGCTGATCGGCTAGCTCGATAAGTCCCGCGGCGAGGGTGAACGCGCGGTCCACCTGCGGGTCGAGTTTTTCCGCTGAGCGTTTGTACCTGATGTCGTGCTCAAACTCCGCCCACGCATGCTGCAGCACTGTACGAATCTGCACCTCGAAGACTTGGCCGACGAACTCCTCAAGGCCCTCGGATTGCTCCTCAACACGGACGACAAGGTGGTGCGAGCCGTAGCCGAAGTTGCCGGCGACTCGGGTTTCTTCGGCTTTGTCCACGCTGCGCAACACCTCAAACTCGTCGGCGAGCAGGCGCTGCACTGCAGGGATCTCGGTCGAGTGCAGCACGGTGATTCGGGCGCCGATGATGTCTTTGATGTCGTGCCACGGGTCGGGGTAGAGCAACTCACCGTCGCGAGTTTTGCGGGCTTTTTCCTTCAACGAGGTCCAGGATTTTACTCGTGCATCTACGCGGTCGAAATTCACGCCGGCATCGCGCATGAGTTCATGGAGGGCGTGGCGGAAGGTCATCGCCACGTCCTCGTGTGCGTTTACCCAAGCGAAGTAGGTGGAGCCGAGACGTGCGATTGTGTCGTCAGCTTCCTTGTTTCGCTTGGCCGGTTGTTTTGAAGTGCTCATGTCGGCGGGTGAGCTTACCCGGAAACTGGCGGATCGTGCATTAGCGGGAAGCCGACCGAGTATGTCATCAGTGCGCCGCGCCCCAGGATGTCGTGGACGTGATGCAGCGGTGCGTCGAAGATAAACAGTTCCTGGTCGTCGCGGGTGGCGTAGACCAGCTCGTGGTGGGGGTCGAGCACCGTCTGAAAATGGCGGTGCATCACGGTAAACGTTTTCGGGTGAGCGAGCCACGCGGTGGGTGGCACACCGTGTCCACCTACCTCTAAACCGGGCGGAAGGCCGGTCTGCTCCAGCGCTGCAGCGGGGTTGCGCACCAAAAACTCGACGCCCGTGTCGACGAGCGCCCGCTTCGCCAACCGGTCAGCGGCACCATTCCAGAGCTGGTTCATGCTCGGCGTGAGCTCACCGATTTGTTGGTGGGTCAGCGCCGGACCGTCGTCGACGGTAAAGACACACACCAGGCGCGGTGCAAGGTTGATAAACGCGGTCGAGGCCGAAAAGCCAGGCGTGAGCCAGGAACGTGATGACGACGATGGCGCGACGTCGTCACGCCGCGCCAGCCGCAATTCAATAGCATCTTGGTGGACAGGGCGGGGAAGTGTTTCTACTACGTACATACTCAGTTAGACGTAGCCAACACCGCCCCGGTTCCATCCGAACCAAAACTTTTTACAGACCGAGTACCTCGAGGAGTTTCGGGGCCTGCCAAATCTGAATGTCCTGGCCCTTTTCCTGCAGTTCGCGGGCTCGCTTTTCCTTCGAGGTCACACTCGACCATTCGCCGACAACCAAGATGGTCGTTTTCTTGGTGACGTTCTTGCCCACCTGCGCGCCCTGCTTCGCAATCGCGTCCCACAACTCGCCCTTATCGTGCGGTTCGAACTCACCGGTTAAGGTGACGTGCTCGCCGTACAGAGGAGCGTTCGGGTCGGCTTGAGCATCTGGCTCCGGCACGGTGTCCGGGGTGGCCACCGACTGCCACGGAGCGGGTTTGCGCTCCTTCTTCACCGGCCCGGCCTGGTTGGAACCACGTGGCTCGGCGGTGGCGGCAACGGCAGCAGCGACACCACCTTCGGCGACCTGCTTCGCCTGCACCGCGCGGCCGGCACCGGAGCGGTCGCGGAGGACAGGGGTGACGCGGGCGTCGTCGATCGATCCGAGCGTGAACCCGGTGTCGTGGATGAAGCTCATCAGGCTGCCAGTGTGGCCGGCCTCCCGGGCGAGACCAACCATCACACCGGCGCACGCAGCGGCATCTTCGCAGGCATCGTGGTGGTTGTCCAAGGAAACGCCGAAGTGCTGCGCAAGGGTTGGAAGCTTGTGATTTGCCACATCCAGCTTGGTAGCGCGGGCCTGTGCCAACGTGCACGCGAACAGCATCTTCGGGACGGCGATGGAGGAGGCCAAGCAAGCATCGCGAAGTGCGGAGGCATCGAACTGTGCGTTGTGCGCGACAAGGGGTAAATCCCCGACAAAGGCGCTCATCTCCTCGATGCAGTCGCGTACGTCTGGGGCATCAGTGACATCCTCAGCAGAAATGCCGTGGATAGCAACGTTGCCGGATTCGAACTCGTCTAAACCGGCAGGCGGCTTACATAACCAAGACTTTCGCTCGACCTCTTCGCCGTCGACAATCTTGACCAACCCGATCTGACAGATCGAGCCCCAGCGACGGTTCGCGGTTTCCACATCGAAACCGACGAAGGAGAAGCCAGGAATGCCTGCTCCGCCGTCGGCGGTAGCGGTGGTGGGGGCCTTGCCGTGCTTGGCATCGTCGAGAAGCGTGCGTAGCTTCTTTGCGCCATCGACGTCTCCCGGTGCGAACCAGACGGTCAGCGGAGCACCGGTGGTGGCAACATCCACTTTGGTCGGCGACCATGCGTCACCTTCGGTGATATCCACGCCGGTGATATCCGCAATACTAACGGTGCGGTCCGAGGAGTCGCCGCGCAGCGAGGCGAGGAGGGCAGTTGGGGTCACGGTGAGGGCGTCGTTGGTCACAGTCAACGTTGCACCATGAGCGGAAATCATTTAGGCGTTGTCTTCCTTTCGGCCCGCTCCAGCGGGCGGTTGCGTACGGCGCAGCACCACGGTCGAGCGCTGGCCGACGGTGACAGTCGAATCCGGACCGATGGGCTGTGCGCCTTCACGGTAGCCGAGGGGGCCAGTCGTATCGACGACGATCTCCCACTCGTCACCAAACCTCGCGCCGGGAACAGTGAAGTCAATGTCCTCATAATGGGCGTTGAACATGAGAAGGAATGAATCGTCCACGATGCGCTGGCCGCGGCTATCGGGTTCCGCGATCGCTTCGCCATCGAGGTGAACCATAAGTGCACGGCCGAAGGCGGCGTTCCAATCGTCTTGTGTCATGAGACGGCAGTCGGGGGTGAGCCAAGCGATCTCTCGGCCGTGTTCGTCGTCGCCAAGCGCACCGCCCTCGAGGAACCTGCGGCGGCGAAACACCGGATGATCTCGGCGCAAAGCGATGAGCCGACGCGTGAATTCGTGCAGGTCTGCTGCGCTTTCAAGGTTGGACCAGTCCATCCAAGCCGTCTCGTTGTCCTGGCAGTACACGTTGTTGTTACCGCCCTGGGTGCGTGCGATCTCGTCGCCGTGAGCGAGCATCGGGGTGCCCTGAGATAGCAAGAGTGTGGTCAGGAAGTTGCGGCGTTGCCGTGCTCGCAGGTCGAGCACCACAGGGTCGTCCGTGTGGCCCTCCACACCACAGTTCCAGGACCTGTTGTGGTTCTCGCCATCGCGGCTGTCTTCGCCGTTGGCTTCATTGTGTTTGTCGTTGTAGGACACCAGATCATTCAGGGTGAACCCGTCGTGGGCGGTAATGAAGTTGATCGACGCGGTCGGGCGACGCCCGTTGTGCTGGTACAGGTCCGACGAGCCGGTGAGGCGCGAGGCGAACTCGCCGAGGGTGGAGTCCTCGCCGCGCCAAAAGTCACGCATGGTGTCGCGGTACTTGCCGTTCCACTCGCTCCACAGGGCAGGGAAGTTACCGACCTGGTAGCCGCCTTCGCCCACATCCCACGGCTCGGCGATGAGTTTGACCTGGCTCACCACCGGGTCCTGTTGAACCAAGTCGAAGAAGGTGGCCAGACGGTCCACGTCTGAAAACTCGCGCGCGAGGGTCGAGGCGAGGTCGAAGCGGAACCCGTCGACGTGCATCTCGGTGACCCAGTAGCGCAGCGAATCCATAATCAACTGCAGGGAGTGCGGGTAGCGCACGTTCAGTGAGTTTCCGGTGCCGGTGTAGTCCATATAGAGGAACCGGTTGTCGTCGACAAGCCTGTAATACGCCTCGTTATCAATGCCACGAAACGCAATTGTCGGGCCCATGTGGTTGCCCTCCGCGGTGTGGTTGTATACCACATCCAGGATCACCTCGATGCCGGCCTCGTGGTAGGCGCGCACCATCTGTTTGAACTCGGCCACGGCATCGCCAGGGGCAGAGGAGGAGGCGTAGCTGTGCTCCGGGGCGAAGAAACCGAACGTGTTGTAGCCCCAGTAGTTGCGCAACCCGAGTTTGAGTAGGCGGTCATCTTGCAAAAATTGGTGCACCGGCAGCAACTCAATCGAGGTCACACCAAGGTCGGTGAGGTAATCCACCATTACCGGGTGCGCCATACCCGCATAGGTGCCGCGCAACTGCTCAGGAATGCCCGGGTGGGTCTGTGTCATGCCCTTGACATGGCACTCGTAGATCACCATCTCCTCATCAGGGATCTTCGGCGCGCGGTCGTCGCCCCAGTCGAAGAACGGGTTGATCACCACCGACAACATCGTGTGGCCGAGCGAGTCTTCTTCATTGCGACCGGTACCAGGTTCTTCTGCGTTGACGTCGTAGGAAAACAGCGAGGAATGCTGATCAAACTCCCCATCAAAGGCGCGCGCGTACGGGTCCACGAGCAGCTTGCTGGGATCGCAACGCTTGCCGTCGGCCGGGTCCCACGGCCCGTGCACGCGGTAGCCATAACGCTGACCTGGGCCAACACCGGGCAGGTAAGCGTGCCAGACATGGTTATCCACCTCGTCGAGGGCGATACGCGTTTCGGCGCCGGTGTCGTCGATAAGACAAAGCTCAACTGCATCAGCAACCCCCGAAAACAGTGCAAAGTTCGTCCCCGCCCCATCAAACGTCGAGCCCAGCGGATGTGCGGAGCCAGGCCAGACTTGCTGCTGCAGATCCGGATGCGTCGTCTCAGTCATGCTGCCCGAGCATAGTGCACCCGCTCGACACTGCCCGGGCTACGAATGCTGCGCCAAACCGTCCAGCAAAAACTTCACGGCCGCAGCATGCGTCTGCGCAGAATCGTCTTCGTACGTGTCCGAAACACTGCCGGTCGCTTCCGCAAGTTGTGTGCTTGCTTGGTGCACGGCGGCATCCCCAAGCGTCAAATGCAACAGGCCGAGAGCCACAGCACGCATCTCGCTTGACGACGACCCCTCACCCGAATACTCACGCACCGACGCAATAAACAATTCCGACAACTGGGCGCGAACCTCAGCGTCCGGCTGACTCACTGCAGCCACAAGCACCTCTGCGCCATCGCGGATGCCGAGCACCGCTTCCCGCAGCGCGCGACTTAGCTCAGCTGGGTCGGCAACTGGATCGCTCATGAGCGGGCGCACAATATGCTCCGCCAACGACGCGAGCAACTCCTGCTTGTTGGCGATATGCCAGTACAACGCGCCAGGGGCGACGCCCAGCGACGACGCCACACGCCGCATGGAAACATCGGCCAAACCGTACCCAGACAGCAGCTCAAGCGCCGCCTGCGTGATGCGCTCGCGAGACAATTGCATGACACACCACCCTAGACCGAAGTGGCCGAAACATGGGTTTACGTGACTTCACAGGAACCATTCAGAACAATAGTACGGACGTTCAACCGTCAGGTAAGCGTTGCGTTGGTACTCTTTGGGACGAACGTCCCGTCGTGGCGCCAATCCACGCCCAAGACGGTTGCCCGCGTCCAGCGAACGGATGGGGTGAAACTAGGAAGGTAGTCAAAGATGAAAATGAACACTACGTCCGGCATGGCAGCATGCGTAGCTGCAGCAATGCTCGTACTTCCGCTTTCGGCATGCGGATCCTCCGACGAAGGCAAGTCCGGAGGGCTGTCCACCGCTGCTGAGGCTGCTCCGGCCGATACGGCTGTCGAGTCCACCGTCTCCAAGGAAGCTGACAAGGGCGACGAGAAGGACAAGAAGAAGGACGACGCCAAGAAGGACGAGAAGAAGGCAACCGCCACGACTTCGAAGAAGAAGGAGTCGAAGGAAGAGGGCGGCAACCAGGGCGAGGCGCCGACCCTTGCCAATCCGTTTGAGAACGGCATGCCGGAAAACACCAACCAGCCGCTCGAGGGCGCACAGGAAGGTACCGACGAAGACCGCAAGCAGATGGAAGACACTGCACGTGCTGTGCTGAACCCGGGTTCTTTCGCTGACTGGACCCGCACCATCTTGGACAATTCCTGTAAGGCAGTCGCTGACCCGATGATGGAGGAACTGGAGCGTCAGGGTCTGACCCTTGAGCAGGTTGAAGAGGCGGGCCGCCTTGCTGAGCAGCAGGGCCAGGCGCTCGAGCTGCCGAAGTCCGAGGTCAGCATTTCCGACGTTCGTGTGGACGGTAACCGTGCGTCTGCCAACCTGACTGCAAAGAACGCAAACGGTGAAGAAACCCAGGTCATGATCTTCGAGAAGGAAGACGGCCGCTGGAAGTTCTGCAACTAGTGATGGGATCTGGTGCAGGGCTGCTCGCACTAGCCCTGCTCCTCGGTATCGCTGGAGGTTTCGCCTGGGGTGGTCTTCGTCCCGCATACGTCGGCGTGATCACAGAAAACGGCGGTATCGGGGTCGACGAAGTGGCAAGCCCTGTGAATGTACAGTTCACAGGGTTTGCGTGGTTTGTGCTGCTGGCACTCCTGCTCGGGGTGGTGCTTGGCGCCGTGGGGTGGCGCAGCGTGCGCCGCGGCAGGGTCGGCGGTTCTGTGTGGTGGATGCTGTGGATCATGACCGTTGCCGTACTCGGCGCGATCTCGATCTACTTGTTTGGTGACTGGTTGAGCCTCAAACTGCACCCCAGGCCTACCCACGATGTCTTGGAAACCGGATCGAGCTTCACGCTTGTCCCGCCGGTTTCGCCGGGGGTCGGGTGGGCTGTTGCGCCGCTGACAGCTGGTCTGGTGTTTTGGATCGGCAACCTGCGCGCCTATGCGCGTGAACCACGCGGGGATGACGACAGCCGTCTGTAAGGCCCCGAACGGCCGGAATCGGACTGCGTCGTTACACTGACGGCGTACACAGCTTGAACGCGCCAATAACGCAGGAGGTTCGCCCAGTGACAGGTGCCGGAAACACATTCTTCATTCTTTTGCTGTTCCTCCTTGCAGGCATCCTCGTCGGTGGAGTGTGGTCGTCGTATCAGAACGGCTCCTCAAGAGCGGTGACTGCCGTCCTCGCGCTTCTTGCAGTTATGGCAGCTCTAGGTGGTGTGCTGATGTTGGTGGAGGTGATGTGAGATGTTCGGAGTTCGGCCCCTTACCCGCGACGAGGTTGATTCGCTAACCAATGTGTGGCGGGCCCGTGGTTTGATCCCGGTGCTCGTCGCCGTTGCATCCGCCTTCGCCGCCTGGTCGCTTCTGTTGCCGGTAGTGCCCACAGCCGTCATCGATGCCGGACAGTCTGCATCCCTTGCCGGGCTGTCCACTGGTGTGTTCATGCTGGCAACAGTGCTCACACAAGTTTGTACACCGTGGGCTCTGCGGAGGTTCGGCTACAGCATCATCATGGCAGTGGCCTCAATGCTTCTGGGTATCCCGGCGTTGGGGTACATCATCGGCATGGATGCAGCGCCGCTGCTGACGGTTAGTGCGATTCGTGGCATCGGCTTCGGTGCATTGTCCGTGGCTGAAGCGGCGATTATCGCGGAGCTGGTACCGCTGCGCCTGCTCGGCAGTGCCACGGGAATTTTCGGTGGTGTTGTCGGCCTTGCTCAGATGATTGCGCTGCCATCGGGCTTGGCCCTGGTGGACAGGATTGGCTACGACGCCGTGTACATGATCGCGGCATCGATCGGTGGCATCTCGCTCATTGCCTGTGCGGCGATCCCTGCTATTCCACCACCGGATCCCGAGCCAGAGACCACAAACATGGTCCATGTGCCCATGTGGCATCTGGTGCTCGTGCCGGCACTCGCGTTGATGTTTGTGACCACTGCTTACGGTGCGATCACGAACTTCTTGCCGGTCTCCATGCGTGATCTCGACCCTGCCACGGGTGCCGCGATGGGTGGCGTAATGCTCGGCGTGATGAACTTTGCGTCGATGATCTCGCGCTACACGGCAGGCAAGATCATGGACCGTCGTGGGCAGCCCGGCACCGTGCTCATCCCATGCCAGGTCCTTTGTGCACTCGGCGTGTTGCTTATGGCTGCCATCTTGGCGCTTGAGCTACCGGTGTGGACCATGCTGCTGGCCGCCCTGTGTTACGGCGCAGGCTTCGGCGCGGTGCAAAACGAGGCACTGACCATGATGTTCTACCGCCTGCCGCGCTCGAAGACCTCGGAAGCTTCTGCTATCTGGAACATTGCTTTCGACGGCGGAACGGGCCTAGGTTCTACCTTCTACGGCATGCTCATTGCCACGATGGCGTTCGCGCCGATGTTCGGCATCGCCTCCGGTGTCATCGCGATTGGGCTGATTGTCACGTTGCTTGACCGTCAGTTGGGCCGCCACCGTGTGGTGGAAGTTAACAATCTGTCGGCTCGTTTGAAGGCTGTGCAGGCGCCGCGTCGTTATCCGTCGAAGAATAAGAAGCAGCCGAAGAACCAGTAATCGGGGGAGCGGATACACTACGCAACCATGACGAACACCCCGGCAAGCCCGACAGTCGCGGTACTTGATTACCTCGGCAGTGAGACCACCACCAGCCTTGTCAGTGCTTTGGTGAATGCAGGTGCTGATGCTTTTGCCACCACTGACCCCGACAAGGCTGTGCAGGCAAGCGGTCTTGTCCTGCCTGGTGGGGCATCGTTTGCAGACGCTGCTGCGGCGATCAAGCGCATCAAAGGGGATCGCATCGTAGGCCAGCGTCTGGCAGGGGGTAGGGCACTGCTTGCGGTCGGCACTGGAATGCACGTGCTTTTCGACGACGCCGTGACCGGCAGCCGCACCACACCAGGCCTTGGGGAGTGGCCGGGCCAAGTTGTGGAGGCAGCATTTGAAGCGGGGGAGTACCCCGTCGTGGCGGCAGATGGTTCGAAGCTGCTGGCCGGAATTGTTGGAGACGTGTTCTTCGACGCGCCACAAGCCGTGAAGTCGTTCCCGTTGGCAGAGGATGACTTCATCGCCTACCCGAAACTGTCTTGGGCAGACATCAACGGCGAGCGCATCCTTGCCGCTGTAGAAAATGGGCCATTGTGGGCGATGGCGTTCGACCCAGCCATGTCCGGTGAGGTTGGTGTGAGCGTGCTGGGCAACTGGGTGCAGCAGCTGCAGCCGGAGGTGTCTCATGCATAAGCCGGCGGAGCTGCTTGATGCTGCATTGTGCGCGGTTGATGAGGCGCGTGAGGTATTCGTCGACAAAGTGGGGGCTGCTCCTGCACTGCGCAAGGGGGCCGGCGACTTTGCCACAGAGGCTGATCTGATCATTGAGAAGCTGTTGCGCAAGCGTCTGACGGACACGACTGGCATTGCGGTGTACGGCGAGGAACAAGGCGGGTCGTTTGATCCGGAGGCGTGCTGGGTTGTTGACCCGATCGACGGTACGTCGAACTACTCGTCCGGCAATCCGAACTGCGCCATCCTGTGCACGCTGCTGCTTGGTGGAAAACCGGTCGCAGCGATTACCGATGCGCCGCTGCTGAACATGCGCCTCACCGCGGTCGATGGCGAGCCCGTGCACCTCAACGGCAACGCCTTGCCACCGGTTGGTGCGCTGACTTCCGCTGCGGAGCAGGTGGGGATTGGCTCGTTGGCCTCGGCGGATAGGCAGCGATACCCAGCATCGTTCCGTCTCGACTTGGCAGGCGCACTCACGGATTCGCACCTGCGGCCGCGCATCAGCGGATCGGTCGGCGTTGACCTGGCCTTCGTCGCGCAGGGGATCTACCAGGCTGCGGTCAGTTTTTCCCCGCACATCTGGGATAACGCAGCTGGTGTGTTGTTGGCACGCAGTGCAGGGGCGAACGCAAGCGCGTTTGATGGTTCGGAATGGACTCCGACCACCGCCGGTGTGGTTATCGGTACACCGCATGCGCATCGTACTGTGCTCGATGCGATCCAGATGGTTGCAAAGTAGCGGAAGGACGCTTCAGATGAAGAAGAACAAAACCGGTGCACTGCTGCTCGGTGTGGCGGGTGCGGTGATGTGGGGCTTTTCCCGCATGGACTGGGTGACCGCGAAGTACAACGACGACCTCTCCGGCGAAGGTGTAGCAACCATCACCGGCGCGGAGTGGTCCACCGAGATCACCGCAGTGGCGGTGCTGCTGCTCGCCGGTGCGATTGCCGCGTTTGCGTTGCGCAAGGTCGGTCGTCGTGTTATCGGCGGAATTTGCGCGCTCGCCGCCGCTGCTGCTGTCATCCCAGCAGCAGCGCTTCTGGCGCGTGGTGCTGACCATGAGCGTATCCACGCCATCTTGACGGCAGGGGCGGAACAGGCAGCCACGGATACGTCCTCCGCTGCTATTGCGAACTGGGCGGAGATCACCGCCGCCGACGTTGCTGTGGTAGGCCCAGTACTCACGATCGTGGGATGTGTGCTGGGGGTGATTGGCGGTGCGATGCTCGTCGTCAAGCCTGGCGAGGATGCGCCGAAGCAACACAAATACGAGAAGGAAGCTGTGCGCAAAGAAACCATCCGTCACGACCTGAAAGAGGAGCCAGATTCCGGACGCGTGATGTGGGATGCGCTCGACGCGGATATCGACCCGACCGAAACTGGTGACGAGGATTTTCGTCCTACGCAGGGCAACCGCTAACCTATAGCGCTATAGGCCGTATCACCTGGAGGTAGGCGCATGTCGGCACCGAGCGCAGTATCAAACGTTGTCGCTGGTGTGCTCCGTGATGTCGAAAAACGCGAAGCGGTCGTGCCGTTCCAGGAAATCAAGGCCCGCTCGCGCGACATGCCCCCAACCCGCGATGCTAAAGCAGCACTTTTGCGCCACGGCTGCGGGGTCATCGTGGAGATCAAACGCAACTCGCCAGTTTTTGGCCCAACCGCGGTAGGCAGACGCTCGATCGAGTCGGTTGCCCAAGACATCGAGCGCGGTGGCGCCCACCTCATCGCTTGCCAGACAGAGCGGCTGCGTTTCGACGGCTCCCTGGCAGATCTGGCCAACGCCCGCGCAGCCGTAAGCCTGCCGATGGTGTGTCGCGATGTCATCGTCGACCCGTACCAGATCCACGAGGCCCGCTGCTACGGCGCCGACATGCTCCCGCTGCAGGTAGGCATCCTCGAACAGCCGCGCCTGGAGGCACTGCTGGACCGAGTGGAATCGCTGGGCATGGTCGGTGTGGCCGAGGTGCGCACGCCAGCGGAGGCGGATCGGGCCCTTAAGGCCGGCGTGAGTGTGATCGCGGTGAACTCCTGGACCTTTGACACCAACGACCTCAACCGCAACGCCTTTGCGGATATCGCGCCGGGGCTTCCCACCGAAGTGATCAAGATCAGCCTGGGTGGTGTGACCACTCCGCGTGACCTGATGGACGCCGCCGCGTGTGGTGCGGATGCCGTGTTGGCAGCGGAGGCTGTGATGGCGTCTGGCGATGTGTACGAGGCAACCCGCTCTTTGGCGGCCGCGGGACAGCACCCAGCCTGTCCATCGCGGAATTAAACTGGCACACTGTTGGGCGTGCAAACAACACTTCTGGCAAACATTCCTTCCCCGCCGCAGGGGGTGTGGCAGCTCGGACCGATTCCGATTCGTGCCTATGCGCTGTGCATCATGGCGGGCATTGTTGTCGCGCTGTTGATTTCCCTGCGTCGCTACAAGGCCCGCGGTGGTAATCCGGAGACGATCTGGGATGCAGCGATCGTGATTATCCCGACCGGCATTATCGGCGGGCGCCTTTACCACGTGATCACGGATTACGATAAGTACTTCGGTGAGGGCAAGAACCCGTGGAAGGCCTTCGACATCACCTCGGGTGGGTTGGGCATCATCGGCGCAGTCGCGCTGGGAACCCTGTGCGTGTGGGTGATGATGCGCCGCAAGGGCCTTCCGTTCGCGCCACTTGCGGATGCAGTTGCGCCGACGGTGATTCTTGCCCAAGGCATCGGCCGGTTGGGCAATTACTTCAACCAGGAGCTCTATGGGGCCGAAACCAATGTGCCGTGGGCGCTGGATATTTACTACCGCGTCAACGAGGCGGGGGAGTTCGCGCCGCTGACCGGCCGGTCCACCGGTGAGGTGATCGCGAGCGTGCACCCGACGTTCCTCTACGAGCTGATCTGGAACGTTGCGGTGTTCTTCCTGCTCATCTGGATTGACCGCCGCCGGCGCCTTGGCCATGGCAGCGTGTTTTGGCTCTATGTCGCGGGTTATACCCTTGGCCGGTTCTTCATCGAGCTGATGCGTAGCGACGAAGCCACGCTCATCCTCGGCCTGCGCGTCAACACCTGGATGACCGCAATCTTGTTCATCATCGCAGTGGTGATGTTCATGCGCACACCGAAGGGGCGCGAGACCCCGGAAGAGGTCGATCCAGATTACAACGCACCGTCCACGGCAGAAGAGGGCAATCCGGAGTACCGTGTTGCGGTGGAAGACACGCGAGAAGCCTACGAAGGTGAGGTTGGAAAACGTGGATAGGAAAACGAAGATCGTTTGTACGCTCGGTCCCGCTGTGGCCAGCAAGGATGCGATCTTAGGACTCGTGCGCGACGGCATGGATGTCGCGCGCCTGAACTTTTCGCACGGCGATTACCCGGATCACGAGCAGAATTACCGTTGGGTGCGCGAAGCCACCGATGAGACCGGCCATGCGGTCGGTATTTTGGCGGACTTGCAGGGGCCGAAGATTCGCCTTGGCCGCTTTGAAGGCGACGGTAAAACCTACTGGGAGACGGGCGAAACCGTCCGCATCACCGTCGACGATGTTGTAGGTACGCACGACCGTGTGTCTACGACGTACAAGCAGCTGGCCAAGGACGCGAAGCCGGGGGACCGTTTGCTTGTCGACGACGGCAAGGTCGGCCTCGTCTGCACCGACATCGACGGCAACGACGTGGTCTGCCGCGTCACCGAGGGCGGCCCGGTGTCGAACAACAAGGGCGTGTCGCTTCCAGGTATGGACATCTCCGTGCCTGCGCTGAGCGAGAAGGACAAGGAAGACCTGCGGTTCGCGCTGAAGCTCGGCGTGGACATTATTGCGTTGTCGTTCGTCCGTTCGCCGTCTGATGTCGACCTCGTGCACGAGATCATGGATGAGGTCGGACGGCGTGTGCCGGTCGTCGCAAAGCTGGAAAAGCCCGAGGCGGTCGACGCTCTGGAATCCATCATCCTTGCATTTGACGCGGTGATGGTCGCCCGTGGTGACCTGGGCGTGGAGATCCCGCTCGAGCAGGTGCCGGCTGTGCAGAAGCGTGTGATTCAGATCGCGCGTGAGAATGCGAAGCCGGTGATCGTCGCAACGCAGATGCTCGATTCGATGATTGAGAACTCCCGCCCCACCCGTGCGGAGGCCTCCGACGTAGCCAACGCGGTGCTCGACGGTGCGGATGCGGTGATGCTGTCCGGCGAGACGTCCGTCGGCGTGGATCCACACAACGTGGTACGCACCATGAGCCGCATCGTGCGTTCCGCGGAAACGATGGGCAACGTCCCGCCGCTGAACCACATTCCGCGCACCAAGCGTGGCGTGGTGTCCTACTCGGCGAACGACATTGCGCGGCGACTCAACGCGCGTGCCATTGTCACGTTTACGACCTCCGGCGATACTGCACGCCGCGTGGCGCGTCTGCACCCGGACCTGCCACTGCTCGTGTTCACACCGGTGCAGCAGGTGCGTTCGCAATTGGCCATGACCTGGGGTGCGGAGACGTTCCTGTGCGATGAGGTCAACAGCACCGACGAGATGGTCAAGGTTGTGGACAAGCAATTGCTGGCCATGGACCAGTACCACGAAGGCGACACCATGGTGGTCGTCGCGGGCACCCCGCCAGGAGTTGCGGGCACTACCAACACGATCCTCGTGCACCAACTCGGCGAGGACACGCGAAACCCCTAACGCGTTACCCTGGTGGGCATGCCTGAAACACATGCTGGAATCCAAGTACGCGATGCCCACCTACACAACCTGCGCAACGTGGACGTGGATATCCCACGCGGCACTCTCGTTGCGGTGACAGGGGTGTCAGGCTCCGGCAAGTCGTCGCTGGCGTTCGGCACCATCCACGGGGAGGGACAACGGCGCTACCTTGAATCGGTGGCGCCGTTTGCGCGTCGCCTGATTGGTTCTGCAGTAGACCCGCAGGTCGGCGCGGTTGAGGGACTGCCGCCGACCGTGGCGCTCGAACAGTCCACCTCCGGGGGCGGGGCGCGCTCGACGGTGGGGACGGTCTCGGCGCTGTCCAACAGCATCCGCCTGCTGTACTCGCGCGCTGGCGATAACCCGAAGGGGCTGTACTCCGACTCGTTTTCGCCCAACACGCCGGAAGGCATGTGCCCGACGTGCCAGGGCACAGGTGTCGTGCACGAGCCAACCGAAGAGTCGATGGTGCCGGACCCGACGCTATCCATCGAGGAGGGCGCGATTAAAGCCTGGCCTGGCGCGTGGGCAGGTAAGAACTTCCACGACATTTTGCAGACGCTGGGCTACGACCTCGATTCACCCTGGCAGGATCTGCCGAAGAAGGACCGTGACTGGATCCTGTTCACCGACGAGCGCCCCGTGGTGACCGTGAAACCGCTGCGCGGCGCGGACCAGATCCAGCGAAACTACAAAGGCACCTGGCGATCTGTGGCGTCGTATCTGACCAGTACACTCGCCGAAACACAGTCCGATACCCTGCGCAAACGCGTGCTGTCCTACATGGAGTCACGCGTCTGCGAGACCTGCCACGGCCGTCGCCTCAACCCGGAAGCACTCAAGGTTACCTATGCTGGCATGCCCATCGACCAACTCGGCGCCTTGCCTCTCGACCGTGTCTATGAGGTACTCGCGGCACAGAAGCCCTCGGAGGGCTCCGCCGAAGACTTGCTGCTCAAACAGATTTTGCCCGCGGTGCAGTCCGCACTCGACTTGGGCCTTGCGCACTTGAGCCTGGATCGGCCCGCGCCCACGTTGTCCGCGGGTGAGTTGCAGCGCATCCGTTTGTCCTCGCAGCTGCGCTCCGGCCTGTTCGGTGTGGCGTATGTGCTCGACGAGCCGTCAGCGGGCCTACACCCGTCCGAGCGTGGTGCGGTGCTGGATATTTGCCGCCGATTCATCGACGCAGGCAATTCCGTTCTCTTGGTGGAACACGACATGGAACTCGTTGCCCAGACTGACTGGCTCGTCGACGTCGGGCCGCTCGCGGGTGAGCGCGGCGGCGAAGTGGTCTATTCCGGCCCCACCAGCGAATACTCCGGCGATGCGCCAACTGCCCGCGCGCTTGCCAACCGCAAGCTCTCGCTTAACGACGACCCCCGCGCCGCCACCGGCGAACTTTCCCTGTCCGGTGTCTCGGCCCGCTCCATCGACGGCCTGGATGTGTCGTTTGGGATGGGGCAGTTCATCGCCGTGGCTGGTGTGTCTGGTTCAGGCAAGTCGACGCTGGTCAGCACCGTTCTCGCCGGTGTCCTTCGCGACGCCGCCTCTACCGTTGTTGATGAAGACGATGAGGTGGGACAGGAGGGCGAGTGGGGCGTCGATAAGCATGATGGCTTTGACGCTGTCACCCGCGTCGTGCAAATTACCCAAAAGCCGATCGGGCGCACCCCGCGGTCAACCCTGGCCACCTACACCGGACTCTTCGACGGCGTGCGCAAACTCTTCGCCGCAACCGACGAAGCAAAGCGGCGCAAATGGAGCGTGTCGCGCTTTTCCTACAACGTCAAGCAAGGGCAGTGCCCGACCTGCGGCGGCGCCGGCAAGATCGAAGTCGAGCTCGTGTTCCTGCCCGGCTCGTACACCACCTGCCCCGACTGCGGCGGTGCACGCTACAACGACGAAACCCTCGAAGTGACCTGGGAAGGACTCAGCGTTACGGACGTGCTGGAGTTGACCGTCGACGAAGCCGCGGACGTATTCGCCGACGAACCGAAGATCCTGCGCGCCGTCGAAACTCTGCAAGCCGTGGGGCTGGGGTACCTGCGCCTCGGCCAGGGCGCGCCCGAACTGTCCGGTGGCGAGGCACAGCGCATCAAACTCGCCACCGAGTTGCAGCGCTCCCGCAACTCGCGCCGGGGCCACACCGTGTACCTCCTCGACGAGCCCACCACCGGCCTGCATCCGGCCGACATCTCACTGCTAGTCAAGGAACTCAACAGCCTCGTCGAAGCGGGCCAAACCGTGATCGTGGTCGAGCATGACGTCTCCGTGATCGCGCAGGCGGACCGTGTCATCGAGATGGGTCCGGGCGCTGGCGCCGACGGCGGACAAGTTGTGGCTTCGGGCACCCCGTCAGAGCTCGCAAAGTGCGACACCGCAACAGGGCGCGTGCTCGCCGAGCGGTCGGCATAGTCCCGGGGGCTCGCTGGGTTTCGGACCCGGCGGTGGTGCGACGCTATGCAGCGGCATAGTGTGTTGGCGGTTGTAGAGACTATGCAGCGGCATAGTCCTGGGGACCCACGGTGTTTCGCTATGCCTCGATGTGCCATTCGGTCGTAAAACTGCCCCACCACCAGTCGCGCCACTCGTTGAAACTTGGGTGGACCGGCGGAGTGATCACATCGCCGCCTACATGCAGTTCGCTGACGGGGCTAATGCCGTGGAGCGAGTTGAGGAACCACAACGGGTGCTTGGCGGCGAGTTCGGGTTTGAGCTGACGGCGCTCCACCCGCATATCTAACTTCTCGGCGCGCGCGACAACCTGGTGCAGTGTGACACTCGGCAGCCACACGCCGTCGGGGATGCACAGCGTGTCGCCGTCCCACATCACCAGCGCGCCGGTGGTTGTTTCCAGCATGGCGCCATGCTTATCGACGACCACCGTGTCGTCAGTTCCCTCCACCTGGTACCGCGAACGGTACGCGCGGAACGCGCCGAAGTCGGGGCCTTTCACCTCGGGCTGGGTGCGCGGGTCTGGGGCTTGCGTGTAGGTCAGTGAGGTGGTGGGGCGAGGGGATGGGACGGGGCGGACGTCGAGAAGCAAAAGCCCTGAGGAGAGCGCGATGCGGGGGAAGAGTTCGCCTTCGCTGAGCAGCGGCAGCATCGCGTCGACAAACCCGGCGGGGAGCGGACCGGCGGTGCGAGTGAAGCGCTCGATGTGCAGGCTGAGGCCGTTGGTGCTGCCGGAGGAGTGGCGCCAAGAATCTGCGACGTCGATGGGGCCGTCAAGGAAGTCACGTGGAACAAACGCGCCGTGCCAGGCGTACTTACGCATCCCACGCTCCTAAAACGGACTGGGCCTTCAGGTTGCGCTCGGCGAGCTCAGCGGAAGGGTCGGAGGCGAGTACGATCGCGCCACCTGCACCGACTGTCACAGTGGAGCCAGCGCGTACTGCGGTGCGGATGACCACCGACAGGTCGGCTTGGCCGTCGAACCCGATGTAGCCGAGCGCGCCCGAGTAGACGCCGCGCGGGGAGGTTTCCAGCCGGTCGATGATTTCGCACGTCCGTAGTTTCGGTGCGCCGGTCATGGAACCGGGCGGGAAGGTGGCACGGATGGCGTCGACGGCAGTGGCTCCCTCGCGTAGCTGCCCGGTGATGGTGGAAACCAGTTGGTGCACGGTGGCATACGACTCCACCTGCATCAGACCCGGGACCTGTACGCTGCCGGGTTCGCAGACGCGGGAAAGATCGTTGCGCAGCAGGTCGACGATCATGAGGTTTTCGGCGCGGGTTTTGTCGTCGTGAAGCAATGCGGGGTCCTGATCAGCGGCGATGGTGCCCTTGATCGGCTTGGCCTCCACCTCGCGGCCTCGCACGGTGAGGAAACGTTCGGGCGAGGCGCTGGCGACTTCCACACCGTCGAAGATGAGGTGCGCGGCATATGGCGCGGGGTTGTGCTCACGCAGCGGCGCATAGATCTCGCCGGTCGCTTCGGCGGTGTAGGTGTCGGTCAGGCAGACCTCGTAACTCTCACCGGCGCGCAGCAGGTCCTGTGCTTTCTCGATGCACCCGAGGTAGTCGGGGTTGCTCCAGGAACCATTGCTTATCGACGACCCCCGCGCACCGTCCGCCCCATCCAAGGCCTTCTCGAGGCGGTCAAGGAGTGCATCCGTGCCGTCGCCGGCGAGTGCACACAAGTGGGCGATTTCGGCCTCGTGGTCGTAAACGATGAACGATTGCGGGCGCACAAAGTAAGCATCCGGGTACGGCGAGCGGTGGCGCAGCGTGATCGGGAGCGTAAGTTCCGCGCACTCGTAGCCGAGGTACCCAATGACACCGCCGGTAAAGGGCAGGTCAGGCGCGTCGTGGAGAGGGGCGGATAGTTCGTGTTGGAGGGTGTGGAGGATATCGGGGTCGCTACCAAACGAATAGCGAAACGAGCGCGACAGGGCGCCCGCGGTGTCTCCGAGGATGGAGAAACGCCCGCGGGGGTCGGCGGAATCGAGGAAAAACGCATCGTTGCCGTCGCGCTTGATCGCGTTGAAGACGCGCTGGCAGTCGAGTGCGCCGGGCACCTCGCGGTGCAGCAACCGCCAGCCGCCGAGGAAGTTACGCATGATCGCGGCGCCGTGCTCAGTCAGCACCGATTCGGGGTGGAACTGCACACCCCAATGCGGAGCGCCATCGACCTTGAGCGCCTGGATGACGCCGTCTTCGCTGCGAGCGTGCACGGTCACGCCGGGGATTTCCTCGACGTGCAGAGAGTGGTAGCGCACCACCTGAAAACCCTGCGGAATACCAGCGAAAATGCCCTCACCGGAATGGGTAATTGTGGAAACGAACCCGTGGCGAGGCTCCGGAGCACGAGTGACGGAGGCCCCTGCGAGCATCGCCAGACCCTGGTGTCCCAGACACACGCCCAGCAGCGGGACCCCGGAATCGGCGGCAGCCTCAATCACGCGCCGGGACGTACCAAAGTCTTCCTCGCGTTCGGGGGTACCTGGCCCGGGGGAGATCACAACGTGGCTGAACTCGCCGGCGCGCACACGCTGTGGAAGGTCAGCACCCTCGCCAGCAGGCACAACGAGTGGTTCGCGGCCGGCAGCCTCGGCGATGAGGTGGGCGAGGTTGAACGTGTATGAATCGTAATTGTCAATGAGCAGGATCATCGATTCGGAATCGTATAGCGTTGACGCGCATGGACGCCAGCATCCGACAAGCAAGCGCACAAGACGCCATCGCCATTGCCGACATGCACTACCGCTCCCGTGCCCAAGCATTCCGGGGGCATATTGACGACGACGTCCTCGACGATCACGCAGCACTCGAACAACAGTGGGTCGAGTACTTCCGCAACCCGAACGGCCGCGTCGCAATCGCGGAGTTTGACGGAAAGATCATCGGGTTGGCGTACGGCATCCCAGGCGAGCGCACCGAACTTCGCAACCTGTACCTGCTCGAGGACGCAGCAGGGACCGGAGTGGCGCCGAAGCTTCTCGACGCCGTCATCCACCCCGGCGAACCAGCATTCCTCTGGGTGGCAGACTTCAACGACCGCGCCCAGGCCTTCTACACCAAGCAAGGCTTTGCGTTTGATGGTGAGTCGAAAACCCATGAGCGGGACAAGATCACCACCAAACGCATGGTGCGCGATTAGTTGATCGGGGTTGGGCTGATCTTCCAGACCTCGTCGGCGTAGTCGCGGATGGTGCGGTCGGAGGAGAACCGGCCCGACTCGCAAATGTTGATCCAGCACTTCCGCGCCCACTCGTCCTGGTCGGCGTAGTAGTCAGCGGCCATACGGTCGCGAGTCGCACGGAAATCAGCGAAGTCGCCTAAGACGTAGAAGACGTCGCGCTCGCCGTAGCCGTTGTCGTCGAGAAGCGATGCGCGAATGTCGTGGAATGCGCCGGTGCCACGGTCATCCAAGGTGCCGTCGACAAGCGCATCGAGTGCGCGCATGAGCCCTGGGGTCTGCTCCGCAACCTGGCGCGGGTTGTAGTGCGCCTTCAACTCCGGCAGGTCCTCCTCGCGGGCGCCGAAGATGTAGGCGTTGTCCTCGCTAACAGCATCGACGATCTCCACATTCGCGCCGTCCATCGTGCCCAGCGTGAGCGCGCCATTCATCATGAACTTCATGTTTGACGTGCCCGAGGCTTCCTTGCCAGCGGTGGAAATCTGCTCGGAAACATCCGTTGCCGGGATGATCTGCTCGGCGGGGGAGACGTTGTAGTTCTCCACGAAGACCACATGGATGTACTGGGAAGCAACCGGATCATTGTTCACCAGGTCTGCGATGGTGTTGATGAGCTTGATGATGCCCTTCGCCGTGACGTACCCCGGGGCCGCCTTCGCACCAAAGATGAACGTGCGCTTCGGAATGTTGTGCTCGCCATCCTTGGTGATCCGGAAGTACAGATCCAGGATGTACAGGGCGTTCATCAACTGGCGCTTGTACTCGTGCAGACGCTTGATCTGGGTGTCAAAGATCGAGTCCGGGTCGATCACCGCACCCTGGCGGGCGTTGATCCATCCGGCGAAGTCACGTTTGTTCGCTGCCTTGATCTCGCGCAGCTCGCGCATGATATCCGGGTCGTCCGCGAAGTGGCGTAGCTCCTGCAGCTTGGAAAGGTCGGTAACCCACTCGTCCGAACCCGCGAGACGGTCCAACAGCTCGGACAAGCGCGGGTTGCACATACGCAACCAACGGCGAGGGGTCACACCGTTGGTCTTGTTGTTAAAACGTTCCGGATACAGCCCGTGCCAGAAGCCGAGCGTGTCGCGTTTGATGATCTCCGTGTGAAGCGCAGCCACACCATTGACCGAATAGGAGGCGTAGCAGGCGATCCATGCCATGTGGACGCGACCGTCGTGGATCGGGGAGTGGTGGTGCGCCGTTTCTGGATCAACCCCACGTGCCTCCATATCAAGGCGGTAACGGCGGTCAATCTCTTCCACAATCTCCCAGATGCGCCAGAAGAGCTGCTTGAAGATGGACTCCTCCCAGGTCTCCAGCGCCTCCTGCAGCACCGTGTGGTTGGTGTAGGCAAACGTGTTGGTGGTGACTTCCCAGGCGTCGTCCCAGCCGAGTCCGTGCTCGTCCATAAGCAAACGCATCAGCTCAGGAATGCCGAGCACCGGGTGTGTGTCGTTGAGCTGGATCGAGTTGTACTTGTGGAAGTTGCGCAGGTCGTCGCCGTGGGCGGCGCGGTAGTCGTCGATAAGTTCCTGCAACGATGCAGACACGAAGAAGTATTGCTGACGCACGCGCAGCAACTTGCCGGCGTACGTGGTGTCGTTCGGGTAGAGCACACGCGTGATGTCGTGGACAGCCTCGCGCTCAAGGATCGCGTCGGCAAAGCGCTGAGAATTGAACGCGTCATAGTCGAACTCATCGATCGGGGAAGCGTCCCACAGACGCAGTGTGCCCACATTGTTCGTGCCGTAACCCGTGATCGGCATGTCGTACGGAATTGCGCGCACATCCATGTCGTCGAAATGAACAATGCGCTGCTCAGAGCCACGACGCACGATAAACGGGTAGAACGATTCCTTCCAACGGTCCGGGTGCTCGCGCTGGAAGCCGTCCTCGAACTCCTGGCGGAACAACCCGTAGCGGTACAGCAGGCCATAGCCGGTCAGCGGATAGTCCTGCGTCGCTGCCGAATCCAAGAAGCAGGCGGCGAGGCGGCCGAGCCCGCCATTGCCCAGTGCCGCGTCGTGTTCTGCCTCCAACACGTCGGAGAGATCGTGGCCCAACTCGCGGGTCACCGCCTCAGCCTTATCGACGAGCCCAAGGTTCGTCAGATTGTTCAGCAGCGCACGGCCCTGCAAAAACTCCGCCGAGAAATACGCAGCGCGACGAGTCTTGCGGTAGGTGTTGCGAGTTTCATCCCAATCGTCGGCGATCTGCTCAACGACAGCGGCCGACAAGCCGGTCCAAAACTTCTTTACGGTTGCGGCTTGCGGCGACTTGCCGGCAAAGCCACGGACATGGCCTGCGATCGTCTGCTCAAATGCGGGTGACTGCTTGGAGAACGTCATGGCGCCCAAGCGTACCGCCAGTTAGCCAGCTAGGTAGGTCAAGACAGCAACTGCGGCCGAGCGTGTGGCAGCAGAAATCGTGGGCTCATAATCCGGCAGGAAGTTCGGCATATGGTTGACCGGAACATCCTCGGCAACCCGATCCTCCTCGACAGCACGATCCCACACGTCGCGCGGGGTGCAACCGATGAGCCAGAAGAGGTACGGCGCCCCAAACGTTTGACCGATGATCGGGAAGTCCTCGGAAACCGTCTTCGGATCGGACGTGACCGACTCCTCACCGAACACCGCATCGAAGTTCGCGCGCACTGCGGAAAAGACCGCCTCGTCGTTGTCCAACAGTTCGCCGTGAGCAAAGTACTCGATGCCAGCCGTGCCCTCCGCGCCCGAGGCAGCTACCTCGGCATGGACAACACGCTCGATGGCGGCATACACGCGTGCCTTGACCTTGTCGTCGTAGAAACGGCAGTTGAGCACCAACTCCGCCGACCCTGGAATGATATTGATCGCGCGCCCAGCACTCATGCTGCCGACGGTGACCACCGCGAAATCCGCCGGATTGACCTCACGCCCCACAATCGCCTGCAGACGAGCGATAATCATCGCGGCAGTAAACGTGGGATCCACCGAGTTGTGCGGCATCGAACCGTGGGCCGAACGGCCGGGAATGTGCACCCTGATCGAATCACAAGCAGCGAACTGCGGGCCGGGCTTGGACATGACCTCGCCAGCGCGACCAGGCATCACGTGCAGGCCCAACACCACGTCCGGGGTGGGCACCTTCTCAGCCAGGCCGCCATCGGCCATGTCTTGGGCGCCCGCAGCCAGCTCCTCGCCAGGCTGGAACAATGCGATAAACGTGCCCGACCAGTGGTCGCGCGTGTTGTCCATGACGTGGCACAAGCTCAGCAGAGCCGTGGTGTGGATGTCGTGGCCGCAAGCGTGCATCGTGCCGGTCGTGTGCCCATCCGCAGTGGTGACCACTTTGCGGGAAGCGAACGGTACGCCGGTGCGCTCCGTGACCGGAAGGCCATCAAAGTCGGCGCGGTAGAGCGCTGTCGGGCCTTCGCCGTTGCGAAAGACTGCGCAGATGCCGTACTTGCCAATCGGGGCAACAACCTCGCAATCAAGCGGCTTCAACTCATGCAGGATTCGCTGGTAGGTCTCCTCCTCGTGCATGGAGAGCTCCGGGTTAGCGTGCAGTTCCTCGTAGAGTCGGCGCTGCCAGGCTGCATCAACCTGGTACGTATCCAAGATGTCGGCGATGTTGCTCATAGTCTCGTTACCTCTCTACGTTCGGGGCCAAACCTTGGGTATAGCGCAGCACGTTCGGCCTAGGCGTGCATTCTTGGCCTATACGGATACTAGGCGCGACCGCTCCCACGGCACGCAAGCGCTCCAGTTCCGTGGTGACGCGGTCGTGGACATCAAAGGGCGAAAGCGTATTGACGAAGATCTGCGTGCCGCCCTCAAAACCCGCAACAGTAGAGATGCGCCACTTCACATTGATACGCCACGGCATTGGCACCTCGACATCGTGTGGTTTGTAGTGCCACTCTTCGTTCGTGGCCACACGGGTACCGGTCGCGGCGTGTGCGGCGTGGAGCAGGTCCGACATGGCACGGACCTCGTCGTCAGTGTGCAGCCATGGCTCGCATGCTTCCGACTTCGAATACACCGTCATCGTGGGGTAGCGGTGCCCCACACCGGCAACTAGGACGGCGTGGTCGTTCTCCGCGATGACCAGGTTGTTGTCGAAAGCGGGGTTCACACCCCAGTCGTTGTACATGTTCGGGTGCTGCTGCAACTTGGCGATTTCGGACTCAGCGTTGACGCCATGCTCGTCGATAGCAACCAACTGCTTATGCAGGTGTTCAAAGGACGCGCCGGCTGCGGCGAGCCAGTTTTGAAACACCACAACATAGCGGGCGTGACGGTGGTGAGTGATGAGGTCGTGCAACGAATCGACGGTGAAGGCGATGAACTGGTAATGCTCATCCGCAGTGAGCGAGCCTGAGCCTGCGAGGTCGGAGGTGTCGCGGGCGTCGTCGATAAAGTGCCGCCTTGCAATGATGACGTCGTGCCCACCACCAAAATAAGCAGGCGCGATGCTGAGCAGTTGCTCGTCCGGCAGATCCGGATCCTGACCCGACGCAGACAAGCGCGTGCGCACAATATCCAACACGTGGTGTCGGCCAGACGGGTCCGACAGGTAGCGCTCCATGTGCTCCTGCCAATCTTTTGACATTTCCGCACCATAGTTTTCGCGCCAGTAGTCGTAAGAAACGATCTCGAACAGGTTGGGCACGCGCCGAAAGTCGGCCTGTGTCGCATCGAGTTCATCCGGCATGACATTGCGCAGAATGTCGAAACCCGTGCTGGTAGTCACCAGTCGCGAACGCTCCGGGGGAGTATGCAGCATGCGGTCCGCGCAGAAATTACACGTATCGGTGTGCGCGCCGGGGCCAAGTGCTGCAGGTTCGTTCGGCTGGGGGTGAAGCGGACGGTTGCCACGGCCAGGCACCGTCCACACATGGGTTCCGGTGAACGGATTGACCTGCTTTAACGTGCCGTCCTTCATACGTTGCAGCGCTGTGTGCTGCGCGGGCGTCGGGTTGACAGCAGCGTGAGACATGAACGACACCCTACCGCCCCGAGCGTCTAGCCTTATGCCCATGTCTGTCATTCAATTCGACGTCCTCGTCCCACCCGCGGCAGCTCCAGAGGTACGCGACGCATTCCAGCGCGCCCTCGACATCCTGGTGCGCCGCGAGATGCTCACCTCCGGCAGCGTGACAATGGAGCAAGTGCGTATCGACGACACCGTGCACGCCCAGCTCGCCGAAACCTATGAACACGACCGCGGCGAGCCAGCAGACGACGCTGAAATCCACCGCTACCGCATCGAGTCCGAAGGCGCGGACAGTATTAACCGCCTCGCTATGGGGCTCTCACGCATCCTGACCCCCAAGCGCGACCTGCCACGCGACCCCGTGGCGCTCGAGGACCAGGACAAGTTCGAGGCCCCGTCGATTTATCCCTGGACAGTTGAAGTGTTGAGGTAAGCGACCGCAATCTCCGCACCGGCGCGAACGAGCTGCTCGCGGACGTCGTCAATCTCGGGCAGCGTCACTGCGAGAGTTCCGTCGGCGGGCTGCTCGTCGAAACGCCCTGCAGCAATCGCGAATACCGCACCTGCTTCCGCAGCAAGCTCGCCGACCACAGACGCCACCTTGCCGGTGCCTGTCTGTCCATCGAAGCGACCTTCGCCGGTGATCACCAACGCAGCGCCATCGATCTGCTCAGTCAGCCCGTTGGAATCTGCGACAACGCGCGCGCCGGGCACGATATGCACGTGGGAATCGGTCCCGTGCAGCATGGTGGAAAGCCATGTCAGGCCGATGCCCACGCCGCCCGCCGCACCAAGCCCCGGGGTTGTGGGGTCGATCTCTGCGACCTCGCACAGTCGAGCAAGGCCACGATCCAAGAGTTCAACATCGTCGGTGGTAGCGCCCTTTTGTGGGCCAAACACGTGAGCTGCACCGTTCGGGCCTGTTGCTGGTGCAGACGTGTCAGTGAGCAGCACCCACTCCATAGCGCCAGCAGGGACATTGACTTTGGCAGTGTCGAAATCCGCAAGGTTTTCCAAAGCGCCACCGCCAGGTTTTAGCTGATAGCCAGCAGCGTCGAGGGGGTTGACACCGAGCGCCACCAGAATGCCGGTACCGCCATCGACCGTTGCGGTGCCACCGAGACCAAGCACGATACGTTTCGCGCCGCGGGTCTCCGCATCAGCGATGAGCACACCGGTGCCGTAAGTGTCGCCGGTCAGCGGGACCGGCTTTTCCACAGCGGGCAACCCAGAAGCAGCAGACACATCGATATAGGCGGTGGAGGAGGGGGCGTGGAATGTGTATTCGGCCTCGGTAAGGCGACCGTCTGCTGTGGTCGTCGGTAAGCAAATGCGTTCCCCCTCAAACAACGCGGACGTGCCCTCGCCACCGTCGGCCATCGGGGCAAGGATGATTTGGGCATCGCGGATCACGCTTGTCACACCCTCTGCCAGCCATTCAGCAGCCTCCTGCGCAGTAGCAGTGGACTTAAACGAATCCGGGGCGATGACGATTTTCGGCGACGGAGCCGGGTCGAAAGAGGAAGACATGCGGGCAAGTTTAACCGGAAGACCGCAAAATTCCGCGGGCGGGCGAGATGTGTTGTAGCATCTTTCCGGTAAACAATTCTGCAAGCCTATAGAAATTGGAGGCGGGGTCCCATGAGTGCAATCGACCAGGAAGTTGCGAGTTTTTACGACAGGGTGCTCGAGCGAAACGCGGGAGAACCCGAGTTCCACCAAGCAGTTGCCGAGGTGCTCGACTCGCTGAAGATCGTCCTGGAAAAAGACCCGCACTACGCCGACTACGGCCTCATCGAGCGCCTCTGCGAGCCGGAGCGTCAGATCATCTTCCGCGTCCCGTGGATCGACGATGACAACAACGTGCGCGTCAACCGCGGCTTCCGTGTCCAGTTCAACTCTGCACTTGGCCCCTACAAGGGCGGTCTGCGATTCCACCCGAGCGTGAACCTGGGCATCATCAAATTCCTTGGCTTTGAACAGATCTTCAAAAACTCGCTCACCGGTCTGCCCATCGGCGGCGGCAAAGGCGGGTCCGACTTCGACCCGAAGGGCAAGTCCGACGCCGAAATCATGCGCTTCTGCCAATCCTTCATGACTGAACTGTGGCGCCACATCGGCGAATACCGCGACGTCCCCGCGGGTGACATCGGCGTGGGTGGGCGCGAAATCGGCTTCCTGTTTGGCCAGTACCGCCGCCTGGTGGACCAGCACGAGTCGGGCGTGCTCACCGGTAAGGGGCTGACATGGGGTGGCTCCCTCGTGCGCAAGGAAGCCACGGGGTACGGCGCTGTGTACTTCACCGACGAAATGATGCGTACCAACGGCGAATCCATTGACGGTGCACGCGTGATTGTCTCTGGCTCCGGCAACGTTGCCACCTATGCGATCAAGAAGGCGCAGGCGCTTGGTGCAACTGTCGTTGGCTTCTCCGACTCCTCCGGTTGGGTGGAGACCCCGAATGGGGTTGATACTGAGCTCCTGATCGACATCAAGGAAAACCGTCGCGGACGCGTTTCCGACTATGTCGCAGAAGCCACCGGGGCGACCTACCACACCGACGGCTCCATTTGGGACCTCGAAGCTGACGTGGCGTTGCCGTGCGCAACCCAAAATGAGCTCAACGGCGAGCATGCCCAACGCCTCGTCGACAACGGTGTGAAGTACGTCGCGGAGGGCGCCAATATGCCGTCCACGCACGAAGCGACCGAGGTCTTCCGGGCTAATAAGGTCTCTTTCGGCCCAGGTAAAGCGGCTAACGCCGGTGGTGTTGCTACCTCTGCGCTGGAGATGCAGCAAAACGCTTCCCGTGACTCCTGGTCCTTCGAATACACCGACGACCGTCTGCAGCGCATCATGTCCAACATTTTCAAGACCGCTGCACGAACCGCGGAAGAATATGACCGCGCGGGCGACTATGTTGTGGGCGCAAATATCGCTGGGTTTAAAAAGGTTGCCGACGCGATGCTGGCGCAAGGCGTGATTTAGAGCTTCATCCAGTACGCTGTGCAACTATGTACCGCGTTTTTGAAGCCCTCGATGAGTTAGTGCAGACGATGGAGCAGGCCTACGGCGTGCCGATGACCTCCAACTGCATGGTGCCCCGCAATGAGATGCTCGCTCTTCTCGACGACCTCCGCAACGCCCTGCCCGGCGATCTAGACGATGCCCAGGACGTTCTGGACAAGCAGGACGAAATCCTGCGCGGGGCCCAGGAACGCGCCGACGTTCTCGTTGGCGACGCCGAAGAGGACGCCCGTCGCATCGTTTCCGACGCCCAAGCCGAATCGGAGACGGTGCTGTCGGACGCCCAGGACCACGCAACTCGACTCGTCTCGGGCGCCGAGGAAGAGTCGAACATGATGATCACCCGCGCTCGCGACATTGCAGAAACCACCATCAACAGTGCTCAGCGCGAAGCCGATCACCTTGTGGAAACCGGCAACGAGGAATACCAGCGCTCCGTCGACCAGGGCCTGAAGGAGCAGAAGCGCTTGATCTCCGAGTCTGAGGTCATGCGTCGCGCAGACGAAGAGGCACATCGCCTCGTCGAAGACGCACACGCTGAATCCTCCCGCCTGCGCGCAGAGTGCGACGACTATGTCGACTCCAAGCTCGCAGAGTTCGAGGAGACCCTCAACACCGTGCTGCGCACTGTCTCCACCGACCGCTCCGCGCTGCGTCGTGGGGCGGGCGTCTCCGGTGCAGACCGCGCTCGCCGTGGCCAGGGTGAAGCCGACGAGTACTAGCAAGGGAAGCGATTCGTTGTAGTCTGAAAGGGCTATGGCTAACAATCCTTTCGTATTTGATGTTTCCGGCGTCCTCAAAGGCGACGGACTGCCGGAAACCCTGACGCAGACGGGGCCATCCCCGTCGCGTATCGGCCCGGAAATGATCGCTATTCCTGAAGGCCGAGAGGTCAAGATAGAAGCCACCCTGACCCCACTTGGCTCCGGCATCATGGTCGATGCGACCCTGACTGCCGAATTTGTAGGCCAGTGTGTGCGCTGCCTTAAAGATCTGACCCCCACCGAAACGCTCCAGATCTCCGAAGTGTTTTCCACTTCAGATGATTTCATCACCGGAGACGCAGAGGAAGAAGAAGACCGTGGCTCGGGGGACGAAATTGCCCGTGTCGAAGGCGATACTGTCGACCTAGAGCAAGGGTTTGTGAACGAAGCTGGGCTTAACCTGCCGTTCAACCCGTCCTGCCAGCCAGAATGCGCCGGAGATACCGACGTTCCCGTGCCGGACGGTGTATCGGGTGAAGAAAACAACCTCGTCGACCCGCGTTGGGCAGATCTGGAGAAGTTCCTGTGAGCCGTTCACGCAGGAAACCCGCCAACGCCGAACAAGCATGGGAAGACGCCTATGGGGCAGTAGACCATGCGCCACTGCTGGAAAAACTGGGCGTCAACATCGAGCGCGACAATCTCAAACTTGCGCTGACTCACCGCTCGTTCGCCAACGAACACAACCAACTGCCCAACAACGAGCGACTCGAGTTCGTCGGCGACGCCATCTTAGGTCTGACCGTGGCAACTAAGCTCTTTGAGCTTTACCCGTCGCGTCCCGAGTCCGATCTTTCTCCAATGCGCGCAGCGATTGTGTCGCGTTACGGCTTGTCCGACATCGCCCGTGAGATCAACCTCGGCCAGCACGTTCTCATTGGCAAAGGTGAAGAACTGACTGGTGGGCGCGATAAAGAGTCGATTCTTGCCGACACAACAGAGGCTGTGCTCGGCGCGATATATCTCGAGCATGGATTCGCGACTGCCCGCGACGTGATCCTGCGGCTTTTTGACGAGAAACTGCGTCACGCCACGGTAAGCAAAAAGAACAAGGACTGGAAGACCGCACTGCAAGTTCGTGTGGCAGAACTGAAGCTCCCTGTTGCAGAGTATCGCTCTGAGGCGACCGGTCCGGACCACGAGCAAACCTTCCACGCCGAAACGCTGATCAACGGTGTCGTGCGAGGTAAGGGCGTGGGGCCGAACAAGAAACTCGCGGAACAGGAAGCAGCGCAACAGGCACTGGTATACCTGCGCGACCACGCTGCCGAGGCCACCCTGGGACATGCCTGAACAGCCAGAAGTAGAGGTGGTCCGCCGAGGGCTCCAACAACACATAGTCGGCCTCACGTTCGGCCGCGTCGAAGTGCTTCACCCACGTGCATCGCGTGGCAACGAAGTTGATCTTGAGCGAGTGCTGCCGGGACGTACCGTCGTGGATACGGGCCGACGGGGCAAGTACTTGTGGCTACTGCTGGACAATGGGGCAGCGGTGCTGGTGCATTTGAGGATGAGCGGGCAGATGCTCGTCGCAAAGCATGGCGAAGTGACATCGCCGCATTTACGAATTTGCGCAGACATGGGCACATGCGAGCTGTGTTTCGTCGACCAGCGCACGTTCGGATTCTGGCAATACACCGACCTTGTCGACGGGGTGCCATGTCCTGCGGGCCATATTGCGCCGGACCCTTTCGAGGATGCATTTGATGTGCGAGAGACAGCGCGCGCGATGCGCCGAAAAAACTCGGCTCTGAAAACGGTGCTGCTCAACCAAGAAATCGTCAGTGGAATCGGCTCGATCTACGCCGATGAAGCAATGTGGTCTGCAAACCTCAAACCCTGGCGTAAAGCGCGCACCATGCGACAACGCGACGCCGAAGCAGTGCTTGAGGCATCGCGTGACGTAATGGCCCGGGCGCTCGAGCAAGGCGGAACGAGCTTCGATGCCCTCTATGTCAACGTCAACGGAGCCTCCGGATACTTCGCACGCTCTCTCAATGCATACGGTCAAGCCGGAAAACCCTGTGCGCGATGCGGAACGGAGATCGCCCGCACCGTGATCAACGGCCGTTCCAGTTATTACTGCCCGGTTTGCCAAGTGCTCTAGGTTAGAAGACATGGTTGATCAGCAGACGTTCAAAGTCGCGATGTCCCAGGTTGCCGCTGCAGTTGCCATTGTGACGACAGGGACGCAAGCATCGGCACACGGCACAACGGTCAGCGCATTCATGTCACTTTCTCTCGAACCACCGATGGTGCTGGTCTCGCTAGACCAGAAGTCATCGCTGCTCGCGAGGTTGGAGATCGGCTCACCGATCGGTATCAACGTGCTGTCCACCGAACAGAACGAGTTGGCGCGCAGGTTCGCTGACAAGCTCGAGGATCGTTTCGCGGGGGTGGATTGGCGCATTGCCGACGGCGCACCGAAACTTGCCGGCGACCACACCTGGATCGCCGGCAACGTTAGCCGCATCATCGAAGCAGGGGACCACTTCCTCGTCTTGGTTGACGTCACTGCCACCGAAGTTACCGCAAACTGCCCGCTGCTGTACTGGCAACGCGAGTTTGGCACCCACGGGCCAATCCAACCCGGAGAGGTACAGACCAAATCCATAGAGGGGTAGTGCGCTCGATCACGTTGGGTAATTGAGACAACCCAGGGATAAGCTGCCCGCCATGGATTCAGCTACCTCATTTGTCGAGGGATCGCTCAATGGCGTGATTTGGAGCCTCGTACCGTGGTTCCTCGTTGCTGCCGGCATCTACTTCGGCTTGCGCACATTATTCGTTCAAATCCGCATGTTCCCGGACATGCTCAAAGCCGTTGCAGAAACCCCGAAGGGCAAAGACCGCGAAGGTCGAGACCTCGATGAAGAGTACGGTGGCTTGTCGGCCTTCAAGGCTTTCACCATCTCTGCCGCCTCTCGTGTCGGCACCGGCAACATCGCCGGTGTCGCACTGGCAATCTCCATCGGTGGCCCGGGTGCCGTGTTCTGGATGTGGATGCTCGCCTTGCTCGGTGGTGCGACCGCATTCGTCGAATCCACGCTGGCCCAGCTGTGGAAAACCAAGGACAGCGACGGCAACTACCACGGCGGTCCGGCCTACTACATGACCCGGGGCCTCGGATGGAAGCCACTCGCGGTGCTGTTCTCTGCCTTCCTCGCCATCACTTACGGCTTTGTATACAACGCCATCCAAACCAACTCGATTGCTGAAGCGGTTTCCGGTTCGTTGGGCAACGACTCTGTCGCTGTGAAAACCATCGTGGCGGGTGTCGTCGCCGCACTCACCGCGCTCATCATCTTCGGTGGCGTTACCCGCATTGCATCTTGGACCCAGGTGATCGTTCCGTTCATGGCCGGTGCCTACATCTTGATTGGCCTCGCGGTGCTGGTGATCAATTGGCGCGAGATCCCAGGCATGTTCGAACTCATCGTTGGCCACGCTCTCGGCCTCAAGCAGGTTGCGGGCGCGACCGTTGGCGCAGCCTTCGCACACGGTATGCGTCGTGGTTTGTTCTCCAACGAGGCAGGCATGGGTTCGGCACCAAATGCTGCCGCGACTGCGACCGTGTCTCACCCCGTTAAGCAGGGACTTGTGCAGGCCCTCGGCGTGTACTTTGACACCCTGCTCGTGTGCTCCATCACCGCGTTTGTTGTGCTGCTCGGCCCCGCAATCACCTATGGCCGCGATGACATCCAGGGTGCCTCGCTGACGCAGTCTGCACTCGCCGATTCTGTCGGCGCCTGGGGCGCACACGCCATCACGTTCATCCTGTTCTTCCTGGCGTTTTCTTCCGTGATCGGTAACTACTACTTGGCGCAAGCTAATTTGCAGTACCTCACCGACTCCAAGTCCGCGTTGACCACGTTCCGCATTGTTGTTCTCGGCTTCGTCATCTTCGGTGCGTTCGGATCTGTGCCGCTCGTTTGGGCCCTCGGCGACACGATGGCCGGTCTTCTGGCGCTTTTCAACATCATCGCAATCGTTCCGCTCGGCGGGGTAGCGCTGAAGCTGCTGAAGAACTACAACGAACAGCGTCGCCGAGGAGAAGACCCTGTCTTCCACCGCGACATGCTGCCGGAAGTCAAGAACGTTGAGTTCTGGGACGGCTCCGACCCCGTCACCCGACGCAGCGCAGACGACCGCATCTAAGTTGTATTCTCGGGCGGTATGGCTGAGAAACGCATGACCGCCCACGTCCACGGCGAAGTCCAGGGGGTTGGGTTTCGCTGGTGGACACGCTCCCGCGCCCTCGAACTTGGGCTTGCGGGATACGCCAAGAACCTTGCAGATGGCCGCGTTGAAGTGGTTGCGGAGGGGGAGCAGGGTGGCGTCGAAAAGCTTGAAACGCTCTTGCGGGAAACACCCTCTGGTTCGGGGCGCCCTGGGCGCGTGAACCATGTGCAAGCCCAGTACAGCGCACCGAAGGGTGCGGTAGGGTTCGACGAACGCTAAAAGCCGCGCCCGAGCGGGTAATATTGCGCGAATGCACCTGAAATCGCTGACGCTCAAAGGATTTAAGTCTTTCGCGTCCGCGACAACCATGAAATTCGAACCGGGCATTTGCGCCGTCGTCGGGCCGAACGGCTCGGGAAAATCCAACGTCGTCGATGCACTCGCGTGGGTGATGGGCGAGCAAGGTGCGAAAAACCTGCGTGGCGGGAAGATGGAAGACGTCATCTTCGCCGGTGCCGGCGGGCGCAAACCACTCGGACGTGCCGAAGTCACGCTTACTTTCGACAACACCGACAAACGATTGCCCATCGACTACACCGATGTAGCAATCACTCGCCGCATGTTCCGCGACGGTGCGTCCGAATACGAAATCAACGGCTCCAAAGCACGTCTCATGGACATTCAGGAGCTGCTGTCCGACTCCGGTATCGGCCGCGAAATGCACATCATTGTCGGCCAGGGCAAACTCTCCGAAATCCTTGATTCGCGCCCTGAAGAACGTCGCGCGTTTATCGAAGAAGCCGCTGGTGTACTGAAGCACCGTCGTCGTAAAGAGAAGGCACAGCGCAAACTTGTCGGCATGCAGGCGAACCTGGATCGCCTCACCGACCTCACCGACGAACTGGGCAAGCAACTCAAACCGTTGGCGCGGCAGGCAGAAGCCGCGAAGCGTGGGGCGGCGGTGCAGGCCGAACTGCGCGACGCCAAACTCAAACTCGCAGGTGACCAAGTCGTGCGTTTGCGAGCGAAGCTTTCCGACGCCGCCCGCGCCGCCGAACTCCTCGAAGAACAGGTAGAAACCGTTACCGCGCAACTCGAGGAATACACCGAAGCGCAGGAGAGCATCGAAGCACAGCAGCAGGAAGTACAGCCCAAAGCACAAGAAGCACAGCAGGTGTGGTTTGCGCTATCGACGCTGGCGGAACGGGCGAGTGCTACGGAACGCATCGCATCGGAGCGTGCTCGGAGCCACAACGCCGATGTTGCCTATGCCGGGCAAGACCCGGAAGACCTCGAAGCACGGGCACGGATTGCCGACGAACGCTACGCGGAAGCCGTCGAAGCAGCCGAAGAAGCAGCAGAACAGCTGGAAACGGTACGAGAAGAAGTCGCGGAACGACAGGAAGCTTTCGATGAAGCTGAGCGCGAACACATGGCGCAGGTGCGTGCGATCGCGGACCGTCGCGAAGGCGTAGTGCGACTGCTTGCTCAAGAAGAATCGCAGGCGCAAGCGGTTGAAGCTGCTGAGGAGGAGATTCGGCGTTTCGACGAGACGCTTCAAGAAACCCGTGAACGTGCACGCCAAGCTGACGCTGAGGTTGTGTCCGTTGAGGAACGCATCGCGGCGTTTCAGGCGGAACGCGCTCCACTCGACGCCGCATTCGCCCGCGCCCACACCGAATCTGACGCTGCAGAGAAGCGCCTAGAGCAACTTCGTGCTGAGCAGCGCGAACACGAACGCAACGTAGCAACGCTTGAATCGCGCATTGCAACGCTGTCTGAGCAGACGCCGAAAATGGATGCCGCCGAATTGCTCGACGGTTTCTCACCGCTAGCGGGTTTGCTGACTACAGAGGCAGGTTTGGAAACAGCGCTTGCGGCGGCCCTCGGCGACTATGCCGAAGCGCTCGCAGGTGATGTGTCCGACGAGACCGTGTCGCGGTTGGGGAATGCGAGTCGTACGGTGGTCGTCGATAAGCGAGGCGGCTCCACATGGCGCCTGGAGACCGACGTTGAGGTGGACTGGCTGCTCGACCACGTCACGCTGGACGATGCAGTGGCTGGTCCGGTGACACGTTTGCTCGCTGACACTGTGGTCGCAAAAAATGTTGAGCTGGCTCGTGCCGTCGTCGAACAAGACCCGAGATTACGAGCCGTCACACACGACGGCGTACTTGTCGGCGAAGGCTGGATCGCAGCCGGCTCCGGGCATACAACCACGGTTGAAGTCTCCGCCCGCATCGAGGCTGCTCGCGTGGAACTTGAAACGGCCCGCCAACAACTCAGCGAACTCGCAGGCACGTTTGAAGGTGCGAAGGTTGCGGCGGAAGAAGCCCGAGTCAACGCCGCGTCGGCGCGTGCGTCTCTTCGAGAACACGACACCGAACTCGAAGCCTGGCGACGCGATCGCACCCGCTTGGTCAAGCAAGCTGAAGCGAACAAGTCGGAGCACGAACGAGCTGCGCAGCGCGCCAACGAAGCTGACGCACGGCTTGCGCAACGCCGCACCGAACTGGAAGAAACTCGCGACCGCCTCACCCGAGTGGACACGGACGTATCCGCCTCACCCGAGGAGCCGTCATCTGCCGAACGCGACGCTGCCCGAAACGCGCTAAACCACATCAAATCCATGGAAATGGAGGCCGTTCTCGCCGCGCGTACTGCACAACAGCGGGCAGAGGCGGAAGTGGGCAAGGGAGACGCGCTACGCCGCCAAGCCGAGCAAGAACGTCAGGCGAAAGCCCGCCATGACGCTGCGATGGCAAGGCGTCGAGCAGAGGCAGAGCTAGCGGGGGTCGTCGAGAAGCACGCGCGCGACCTTGCCGCCCGAATCGAGGACGCGTTGGCACGCGCGACGGCGCAACGCGATGAGCTCTCCGCCCAGACGGCGAGCCTGCAGGGACAGTTGCAGCAAGCTCGTCAGCAGGTCAATGCCACGCGCCAACAATTGTCTCGATTGACCGACAACGCACACGCATCCGATATTGCCCGCTCGCAAGCACAGGTGCGTATCGACGAAGCCGAAGCCAACATCACCTCCACCCTGGGCATCGCCGTAGCCGATCTGCTTGATGGGTACACCCCAGGTGAGGACTTTGACCGCGAAGCAGAAGAGAAACGTCTCAAGCGGGCAGAAAAGGATCTGCGCGCGCTGGGTAAGGTCAACCCGCTGGCCTTGGAGGAATACAAGGCGTTGGAGGAGCGGTATTCGTTTCTTTCTACGCAGCTTGATGATGTTATTCAGGCGCGCAAAGACCTCACTGGTGTGATCGAGGACGTTGACGCACAGATCTTGCAGTTGTTCACCGATGCCTGGACGGATGTGGAGGCCGAGTTCCCGCGAGTGTTCCAGACGCTCTTCCCGGGTGGTGAGGCGCGCTTGGTGCTCACCGAGCCAGACGACATGTTGGCCACCGGCATTGAAATTGAGGCCCGGCCACCGGGGAAGCGTGTCAAGCGGCTTTCGCTGCTTTCCGGTGGTGAAAAATCGCTGACAGCCTTGGCGTTTCTGGTCGCTATCTTCCGTGCGCGTCCAAGTCCGTTTTATGTGCTCGACGAAGTTGAGGCGGCGCTCGACGACGTCAACCTGCGCCGGCTCATTGCCCTTCTGGAGGAACTCCGTCAGGATTCGCAGCTCATTGTGATCACGCACCAGAAACCAACGATGGATGTTGCGAACGTGCTTTATGGCGTGACTATGCGTGGCGATGGCGTCACTCGAGTGCTGTCTCAACGCATGCAACCTGCCGGTGCAGCGCCTGGGGTGTAGCATCTGGGGCGTAGCACAGCGCAAGATGGCTACCCGGTGTCCGGTGCGAACAGGGGTGGATCTGTTCCCGGTAGTTCTTGGTCGTCGAAACTTGGGTGTTTGTCCCGAATTTTTCGTTTATGCCGCTGACCGGGTGACTGTTCGAACTGCCATGTGCTGGTCGTGGTCGGTGGCCCGCCGTCGGCTGGATGGTGGGTGATGTCCCAGGTGTCGGGGTCTTTTTCGAAGTGTCCCTTACCACCGGCTCCGTCTCTGTTGTCGTTGTTGCATCTGTGGTGTTCGCGACATAGCAGTATCAGGTTATTGAGGTCAGTGACACCTCCGTGGAGGTAGGACTGCAGGTGGTGGGCTTCGAGTTCGACGCCAGGTTTGGTGCACCCGTTCCAGGCGCAGACACCTTGGGTAGCGAGTAGGACGAGGCGCTGTTCAATCGACGCGAGGCGGGCGCGTCCGAGTGATAGTGGCACACCGGTTGCAGAGTCGAGTTGGAGAGCAAAAGTGTCTCCTGCTAAGCCCAGGTGAAGAATGTCGAGGGCAGTGAGATCCACACTGGTATTGGTGGAAAAGCGTGTTTGCCAATCAGCACCGACCAGATCTTCCAGGGTCAGTGTCACCACAACGGTTCCGATGCCGCGGTCGCGCGTGATACGTGCCTGGGAGTAGTTATCCAGGATGTGCATGAGTTGGTCGAAGCGGCGTTGTTGTTTCGTGCGGGTGTCTTTGGAGCCGTCGGGTAGGTGAGAGCCAGGGGCTTCTCCGGCGGCGAGGGCTGCTTCGAATTTTGCGCGTGATGCGGCGTCGAGGTAGAGCCGGGCGTAGGAGCCGCCGTCTGCATCGGTGGGTCCGAAGGAGATGCCTCGTTTTTTAAACGCGGCTAGGGGGTCCTTTTTCTTTTCGTAGTCCAGCCCCGCGCGGTTGGCTTTGCGGACGAGGTCGGTGACGAACTTCCGGAGCTCTTCGGGGGTCATGCGTGCTGCGGCTTCCATGGCTTGGGAGTAGCACTCGAGGTAGCCCGGGTTGGCGTGTTCGTTGAGGTCCTTGAGCGCGTTGGAGATAATGCGCTTCTTTTCTTCGGAGGCTTTCTTTTCTCGTGCAGCCTTGCGGGCGCGTTCCTGGGCTTTCTTTTCTTGTTCTTTGCGTCGTTGTGCTTCTTCTTCTGCGGCGCGCTTTTCCTCTTCGGTTTGTTCCGGGTTAGTTGGTGGGGCTGGGATATCGGGCTCGCCGAAGAGGCGCTTGCCGTGGTTGAGGAGGTCGAACGCCTGAGCACGGGAGAGGCCGAGGCGTTGCGTGAGGTATTCCACGGGATGGTTGGCGCCGACCAGGGATCCGGCGTTGTCCCTTGTGCAGAGATGTGCGAAGGCGGCGTTGACGTTTCCGAGCAGTGGCAATGAGCCGTGTAGCCGCTCTATTGCTTGGTGGGTGCCGAGGAGGTGGAGGGAGTCGGGTTCCATCATGAGGTTGGATAGCGCTTCTAGTCCAGCGGTGATCTGGTTGACGTGTTGGTCGATGATGGTTGTCATGGGTCCCCCTCTCGGCTACGTGTGCTGCTAACTGAGTTGAAAATGAAGCTACAGACCAGGCCGACACGATCGCCACGCATTCGAACACCCGTTCGTATGGATGGGCCTGACCTGCAGCGTTGATTCGTCGATAAGCAATGTGTCTATTGCTGTTCCACCTTGTGTCGTGGCGGCTGGCACACTAGAACGCATGAATACCACTGAGTTGATGAACTCCCCGGCCCTTTGGGTGGCGGTTGCGGTCGTCGTTGCCGTGCTGATCATCGTGGGCATCGTCGTTGCGGGGAAGAAGCGCAAGGAGTCGAAGACCGTTTCGTTTGAGAAGCCGGAGGAGCCGAAGGAGCTCACTCAGCAGGAGAAATCCGGCAATTATCAGGCGAAGGGCGGTTTCAATTTCGCACCGGCGGATGCTCAGCCGAAGCAGCCGGAGCCGATTCGTCGTGACCAGCCGGTTCTGCCGGTAGTCGAGCCTGAAAAGGCCGAGCAGGAGCCGAAGACTGTTATCGAGAAAGCAGTTGCGCCTGATGAAGAGCCATTGCTTGTCGACGACACCACCAGCACGGAGGTAGATCAGCCAGAGCCGTCCGAGCGGCCTGTGGAGGAGCCTGTCGTTGAAGAATGTGCCGTGCCAGAACCGGAGCCGGCACCAGAACCTGAGCCGGTAGCAGAGCCGAAGCCAGCTCCAGAGCCGGTGGAGGAACCCGTCGCAGAGTCGGCGCCAGCTCCAGAACCGGAGCCGGAACCTGCTGTCGATGAGGCAGAAACCCCTGAGGCCGAATCGGAAACGCCCGATGCGCCAGCCACACCAGACACGGCGGAGGCAGAGGAGGCTGCTGCGGCTGCTGTAGTGGCTCAAGAGGGTGCTGAAGAGGCGCTCCAGGATGGCGCTGAGGTTTCCGATGAGGCTGTCGTTGTTGAGGCCCCCGCGAGCGAACCGATCGATGACATCGCTCCAGCAGCAGGTCGCATGGGCAAGCTTCGTGGCCGCCTTTCCCGTTCTCAGAACGCCATCGGCCAGGGTCTGCTTGGCATTCTTTCCGCTGGCGATCTGGACGAGGACGCGTGGGAGGAGATTGAAGACACGCTGATCTTGGCCGATATCGGTGCGGGTCTGACGATGAAGATCACGGACAACCTGCGCGAGAAGATCGCTGAGCGTGGTGTGGAAAACGAAGCGCAGGCTCGTGGGATGCTGCGCGAAACTCTGATTGAGGCTGCCCGTCCGGAGCTCGACCGTTCGATTAAGGCGATGCCGAATGACGGCAAACCGGCCGTGATCTTGGTTGTCGGTGTCAACGGCACCGGTAAGACGACGACTACCGGCAAGCTTGCTCGTGTGCTCGTGTCTATGGGGCACTCGGTGGTGCTTGGTGCTGCGGATACGTTCCGCGCGGCGGCTGCGGACCAGTTGGAGACCTGGGGCAAGCGCGTCGGCGCTTCCACGGTTCGTGGCAAGGAGGGTGCGGACCCGGCTTCGGTGGCCTTCGATGCTGTGGCAACTGGTGTTGACGAGGGTGCTGATGTGGTGCTCGTCGATACGGCGGGCCGCCTGCACACCTCCACGGGTCTGATGGATCAGCTGGGCAAGGTCAAGCGCGTCGTGGAGAAGAAGAGCAACGTCGATGAGGTGTTGCTGGTGCTCGACGCGACGGTGGGGCAGAACGGCATTGCGCAGGCGCGTGTCTTCCGTGAGGTTGTTGACATCACGGGTGTGGTGCTGACCAAGCTCGACGGCACCGCCAAGGGCGGTATCGTTTTCCAGGTTCAGGAGGAACTTGGTGTGCCGGTAAAGCTGGTTGGTCTTGGTGAGGGCGCGGACGATCTTGCGCCGTTTGAGGTTGAGAGTTTCGTCGACGCTCTTCTCGGCTAAGCGCTTGCTTGTCGACGACCCCGCGCCCCCGGTGATGTGCCCATCACCCGGGGCGCGCGCTAGTCTTGTGGGGATTCTTTTCCGCTAGAAGCAAAAGGGAGCGTGCACACCGTGTTCGAGTCACTGTCCGACCGCCTCCAATCAGCCCTGGGTGGTCTGCGAGGCAAGGGCAAGCTCACCGAGGAGGATATTAACGCCACGGCTCGCGAGATTCGTATCGCGTTGCTGGAGGCGGACGTGTCGCTTCCGGTTGTGCGTGCGTTTATTAAGCGCGTCAAGGAGCGTGCCCTCGGTGCCGATGTTTCGGCAGCGCTGAATCCGGCGCAGCAGGTCATCAAGATTGTTGATGAGGAACTGACAAACATTCTCGGCGGTGAGACTCGCCGGTTGAATTTGGCGAAGAACCCGCCGACCGTGATTATGCTCGCCGGTCTGCAAGGTGCTGGTAAGACCACCCTGGCAGGTAAGTTGGCTAAGCACTTGGCTAAGCAGGGCCACACCCCGATGTTGGTGGCGTGTGACTTGCAGCGTCCGGGTGCGGTGCAGCAGCTTCAGATTGTTGGTGAGCGCGCTGGTGTGCCGACGTTTGCCCCGGATCCGGGTACGTCCATCGACTCGTATGAGCACGAGATGGGCACCTCGCACGGTGATCCGGTTGCGGTGGCGCAGCAGGGTATTGAGCACGCCAAGCAGAACAAAAACGATGTGGTCATCATCGATACTGCGGGCCGCCTCGGTATCGATGAGACCCTGATGACTCAGGCCCGCAACATCCGTGATGCAGTGAATCCGGATGAGGTCATTTTCGTTATTGATGCGATGATCGGTCAGGATGCGGTGTCTACCGCCGAGGCGTTCGCTGCTGGCGTCGACTTCACTGGTGTTGCACTGACCAAACTTGATGGCGACGCCCGTGGCGGTGCCGCGCTGTCCATCCGTGAGGTCACGGGCAAGCCGATTCTGTTTGCGTCGTCTGGCGAGAAGCTCGACGACTTCGACGTGTTCCACCCGGACCGCATGTCCAGCCGTATTCTCGGCATGGGTGATCTGCTGTCGCTGATTGAGCAGGCTGAGCAGACTTATAACGAGCAGGACGCTGAGGCAGCCGCAACCAAGTTGGCTTCCGGCGAACTCACACTGGAGGACTTCCTCGACCAGTTGCTCATGATTCGTCGCATGGGGCCGATTGGCAACCTGCTCAAGATGATGCCTGGCGGCAAGCAGATGAACCAGATGGCGGACATGGTCGACGAGAAGCAGCTCGACCGTATCCAGGCCATCATTCGCGGTATGACTCCTCAGGAGCGCCAGGATCCGAAGATTTTGAACGCATCGCGCCGCAAGCGCATCGCTAACGGTTCCGGTGTGAAGGTCTCGGATGTGAACCAGTTGGTGGAGCGCTTCTTCGAGGCGAAGAAGATGATGGGGCAGATGGCCAGCCAGTTCGGCTTGCCGGGTATGCCTGGCATGGGCCGAAGCGCTACCAAGAAGAAGCCGAAGGGGCGCCGGGGCAAGAACGGCAAGCGCAAGCCGGTGAAGCGCGGTGGAAATCAGGGCATGCCGAAGATGCCAGGGATGCCAGGAATGCCAGGAATGCCGGGCATGGGTGGCGGTATGCCGGATATGAAGGATTTGGAAAAGTTGCAGAGCCAGCTTCCTGCGGGCATGCAGGGCATGGATCTCAACAACCTCGATTTCAACGAGGCGATGAAGCGTATGCAGAAGGGGAAGTTCTTCTAGCGCGCAGCGCGCCGCAGCGCGAACGCTTCACAGATCAAAGGGGGGAGAGGCCAGCACTTTAGAGGGTGTTGGCCTCTTCGCCATCTTGGGCAGAGTCGGTGGCGGTTTCGGGGGCCAGCGTGGTGTCGTCGATAAGCCCAAGCTTGTTGAAGATCGGGGTGAGCTCTTCCCACATCAATGGGGCGAGCGATTCGGCGTACGCGTTGGAGATGTGATTCTGGTCGCGGTAGATGTAAATGTTGCCGATCTGTGGCGGGCAGATGCCGTCGATGCAGTACCAGCTGGCGGTGTCGATTTCCCACTGGTTGTAGCCGCCGTCGAGGAAGTACTTCGCAGGGTCTTCAGGGGAGTAGACCACGTGTGCGTCCATGGAGCAGTCGGCTTCGGAGTATCCGGCTACGAGGCACAGGTTGGGGTCCATTGGGTCGCCGTCGGGGTCGAACATCCATGGGTTGTCGCGCAGGCCGACGAATGGGATGCCGTATTCAGCGAGGCGTTGCCAGAAGTTTGCGTATGCGTCAGGCACGTAGTCCTGAGAGGCGATGCCACCGCCTGCGTGACCTGCGGGGCGTGTGGAGGTGGAGATCACCATGGCAGGGTTGAGTTCGACGAGTTCTGCGAACGCGTTCTCGCCCCATTCTGCGCATTCTGGCGAGACAATGTCGGCGTTGGCGGGGTCCCAGGGGCCTCCGACGACGAGTGGGCATTCTTGGCGCACGAATGTTGCAACTTTGAAGCCGTGGCGTTTGCCAAGGATGTCCAGTGGGATGCCGAATGGTTCGATGTGGGAGCCGCCGACCAGTGCGATGGTGGTGTCGGCTTCCAGGTCACCGTATACGCAGTGAGGTCCCGGCATGATGTCTGGGCCTTCGGGGAGGAAGACCATGCAGTTGTCCAGCCCGATTGGTGGGTAGATGCCTGCAACCAGGTTCGGGTCTGGTCGGGCTTCGACGTCGGGGACTTCGGCGCCGGCGAGTGCGAGTGCGCCTGGGTAGATGGCGGGGTCGAGGGGTTTGTCGGCGTCGTCGATACGATCGTTCCAGATTGGCTGGATGGCAAGTGCTGCGGCAAACAAAGCGGCGGTGAGCACACCACCCGTTGCGCGGAATTTTCCGGGCCACGTGCGTAGCGACGACCCCGCGTCGCGCACCGGCGTATCCATGGCACGCGGGCGCGCACGATGCTGGCGTAGTGGATCTTCCACCAGCATGTGGGTGATGTGTGCGAGGGCGAGGGACACGGCGATGACACATGCGCCGAGCCATGCTGGGGGAACGGCGTATCCGCCGAGGGCGGTGACGATGATCAAAAGCGGCCAGTGCCAAAGGTAGAGCGAGTAAGCGATCTTGCCCAGCCAGGTCATGGGTGCAGATGCCAGCACGCCGGAGACAGCGTTGCTGTTGCCTGACAGGATGACCAGTGCGGCACCGGTCAGTGGCAGCAGTGTGAGGGGGGCGGGGAATGCGAGCGACGTTGGGATAACGATGCCGGTGATGGTGATCATTGCGACGCCGAGTAGCGCAGTGAACCAGGCGAAACGCTGTGGGAAGAATCGCTCGGCTGGTACGAAGGCGAGCAGTGCGCCGAGGGAGAGTTCCCATGCGCGAGAGAACGTGGAGTAGTAGTTGGCGCCGGTGCCGACGAAACCGAAGCGGGAGGCCCAGGCGAAGGAGGCGATAGTGATGAGCGCCAGCACCCCGATAGCTACGCGCCGTGCCCAGACAGGGTTGGCTTTGAGCTTCGATACTGCAACAGCCAATAGGGTGCCCATGAGGATGCCGAAGATGTAGAACTGGCCCTGGACCGACATTGACCACAGGTGCTGTAGCGGGGATGTTTCCTGGCTTGCTGCAGCGTAGTCGGCATTTTGGGCGATGAGTTCCCAGTTTTGGTAGTACAGCATCGACGCTGTGACTTGGCTCGCGAGCTGCTGGCTCATCAGTTCTGGCGTAAACGCGAGAACGAGAAGGACAACGCTAACGATGACAAGTGCGAGCGCCGGTACGAGTCGGCGGATGGTGCGCCACAGAGGCCACCACGGGTTCAGGTTTGGGTTCGGACGCAGGGCGTATCGCAGTTGCCCGCCAAGGAAAAAGTAACCGGACAGCAGCAGGAAGACGTCGACGCCACCAGAGACACGTCCGACGAAGACGTGGAACAGGACGACGAGTGCGATGGCGTATCCACGCAGCCCATCGAGGTCGACGCGGTATGCGGTCGAGCCTTTTGTCGACTGTGCCGATTGTCCTGCCATCGTGTCCAACCTTGTCAACTACTTCTATTTCGTTACAGGCGACGTGTATTGCAGCTGGCAATGCGCGTCGCAATCGGTAAAGACCATACAGTCTGAACTTTGCATGACCGAACCAGCCACACCGGGGCATTGCAAGGCATTGCCGTGTGGGAGTTTGGTGTCTTGGGGTTTTAGCCCGTAAGGTGTCAAAGGTTGTCTGACGTCATTGTTGGCGTTTGGCACGACAAGTCTATAACTGCGTACGCGCCGGATCCGTCTGGATCCTTCCCAGGTTGCCTGGGAGGGGATGGTCGACCGGCCAGGCACGCGCAGGGTAAATAAGAAGGGTTGAACCGGCTCGTCGAGAAGCGGCGGGTGTCTGCACTGCCCAGTGACCTAAAGGAAGTACACCATGGCTGTCAAGATCAAGCTGCAGCGCGTTGGCAAGATCCGCAACGCTCAGTACCGTGTCGTCATCGCTGATGCTCGCACCCGTCGTGACGGTGCTGTCATCGAGAACATCGGCATCTACCACCCGAAGGAAGAGCCGTCGCTCATCCGCATCGATTCCGAGCGCGCTCAGTACTGGCTGGGTGTCGGCGCACAGCCGACCGAGCCGGTGCTCGCGCTGCTGAAGGTGACCGGCGACTGGCAGAAGCACAAGGGCCTCGACGGTGCTGAGGGCACCCTCAAGGTTGCTGAGGAGAAGCCGTCCAAGCTCGACCTGTTCAACCAGGCTCTGGAAGAGGCTAAGAACGGCCCGACCGCTGAGGCGATCACCGAGAAGCGCAAGAAGGCTAAGGAAGACGCTGAGGCTAAGGCAGCTGCTGAGGCTGCAGCTGCCGCAGAGGCCGAGGCTGCAGAGGCTGAGGGCGAGGCTGCAGAGGCTGAGTCTGAGGAGGCTCCGGCCGAGGAGGCATAAGCCTTTCGCTTATCGACGACACCCCGCACCGCACACATTTCGTGCCGGTGCGGGGTTTTTCGTGCTGCGACTTTGTAAAACTTGCGTACGGTTGGGCATGCAGACATTTCCTAATCGAAAGGGGAGCGGATCATGGCTCGTACGTTTTTGGTGACTGGTGGCGCGGGCGGCATTGGCAAGGCCACTGCGGAGTTGCTTACCTCTCGCGGTCACAAGGTGATTACTGCCGATATTGCGAATGCGGATATCAATGCGGATCTGACCACCGCAGAGGGCCGTCAGGCGCTTGTCGAGGAGGCCACCAAACTTTCTGATGGCAAGCTCGATGGCGTCATTGCGAATGCCGGTATGCAGGCGCCGACCCCGAAGACCGCACAGGTGAATTACTTCGGTGCGGTTGCGACGCTTGAGGGGCTTCGTCCGCTGCTGGAGAAGTCGGATGCGCCGCGCGCTGTGGTGACGGCGTCGATCGCATCACTGCAGCCGGCGGATGACCAGTTGATTGAAGCGATGCTTGCTGGTGATGAGGAAGCCACCGTCAAGCGTGGTCAGGAACTTGCTGACCAGGGCCCCGAGGTTGCATACCTTAACTACTCGTCCTCTAAGCAGGCCATTGCTCGTTGGGTGCGCAAGAACGCGATCTCCGAGGAGTGGGCTGGCAAGGGCATTGCGCTCAACGCTATTGCGCCGGCCGTCGTGATTTCCCCGATGACTGAAGAGCTGCGCAACACCGACGAGGGTCGTGCACAGTTGGCGCAGGTGCCGATGCCGCTGAACGGTTGGATGCCGGCAGAGGCCGCGGCCAGTTTATTGCATGGCTGACCAGTGAGGAGAATACCCACCTGTGCGGCCAGGTTGTCTTTATCGACGGCGGCTTCGACGCCACGGTTCGTGGCGACAAGGTCTGGTAGGCCGACAAGGGCAATTTGTGGGGCTGCTACCGTAGCCGATTATGGAGCTCAATATTGGCCGCGTCGTGAAGTCGCACGGCGTGAAGGGTGAGGTAGCAGTCGAGCTCCTCGCCGACGAGTCTGAAGACCACATTGTTGTCGGCGAGGTGCTCACCGGCCGCCAGGCTGGCAAGGAACAGCACTTGACTGTGAAGACGGTTCGGCCTCATCAGAAGCGCCTCCTCGTCAGTTTTGAGGAGGTGCCAGACCGCACCGCTGCGGACAGTCTGCGTGGCATGAAGTTTTTTGCAGAACCTCTGGAGCGCGACGAGGATTCCGACGAGTACTACAACCACGAACTCATCGGGTTGAAGGTCCGCCATGACGGCGATGAAGTTGGCGCTGTTACTGGCGTGATGGATGCGCCGAATCGCAAGATTCTGGAGATCGACTATCACGGCAAGGAAGTCCTCGTGCCCTTCGTTATGGAGTTTGTGCCGGATATTGACCTCGCTGATGGCTACCTGGTGATTACCCCGCCGGAGGGACTGCTTGATGTCTAACCCGAAGCCGGTGCTTCGCCTCGATGTCGTCACCATTTTCCCGGAGTACTTGGACCCGTTGCGCCACGCGCTGCTGGGCAAGGCGATTGAGCAGGGCATCCTCAACGTCGGTGTGCATGACCTGCGTGATTGGGCGACGGGTAACCACAAGTCGGTAGACGCGCCCCCTCTGGGCGGTGGTCCTGGCATGGTGATGAAGCCGGAAGTGTGGGGGCCGGCGCTCGACGATATCGCTGCGGGACGCACAGGCACGGAGCTGGACTCGGCGGCCAAGCACCGGAATGACAAGTTGCGTCACGACGATGTCGCAAACGTTGCACCACGCCCTTACGAATCCCCAGTGGCAGGCGATGACGCCTCAAAGCCGCTGTTGCTCGTTCCCACTCCGGCAGGTAAACCATTTACGCAGGCGGATGCCCGTGCCTGGTCGCGCGAGGAACACATTGTGTTCGCTTGCGGGCGCTACGAGGGAATCGACCAGCGTGTCTTCGAGGATGCGAAGCAGCGCTACCGGGTGCGTGAGGTGTCCATTGGTGACTATGTACTCATTGGTGGCGAGGTCGCCGTACTGGTCATCGCGGAGGCAGTCACCCGGTTGATCCCCGGAGTGCTTGGCAACACTGAAAGCCACGAGGAGGACAGCTTCTCGGATGGGTTGCTTGAGGGCCCGAGTTATACAAAACACGAGTATGGCGGGGGATCGAGGCTCCGGAGGTGCTTACCTCTGGCGACCACAAGAAGGTTGAAGCGTGGCGCCGTGAGCAGTCGCTGAAACGCACCCGTGCCGTCAGGCCCGAATTGCTCGAACAGGTGGAGCTCAGTGAAGAGGACCGGTTCATGCTGGATTCGCGTGAGGTTGTGTCGGTGTTCGAGGTGGGCGGACAGCGGGTCGTCGCAAAGCAACTGCGACGGGCGCTGAAACAGGCAGGCTACCGCGCGGAGACGATCGAGCGGAACGAAACGACGCTTACGGTAAAAGGGCGAACCGCGCTGTCGCTGGAGGATGCGACGCAAGCGGTTGCGGATGCGTTGCCGAAGGGCACGCAGTGGAGCGGGTACACGGCAGGGTAATGCCTGCTGAGGTGGTGAAAATCACCCCACAATAATTTAAAGGTCAGATCATTGTTCGCTTAGAGTTGGGTGTGTTACACGCGTTGCAAAACGAAAGGACACCCATGCTCGCGTCAGTGCTCGACCCCACCTCGGGGCTCGCAATTGTCCTTCAAATCGCCATCATTCTTGGTGCCCTGCTGCTCGGCACACGGTACGGGGGCCTTGGGCTCGGTCTGATCTCTGGCATCGGCCTTATGCTCATGGTCTTCGTCTTCGGTCTGGAGCCGGGCGAACCACCGGTGGGCGTTATGCTCACCATCATCGCAGTCATCGGCTGTGCGGCGACCCTCCAACAATCGCGCGGATTGGAGGTGATGATGCAGCAAGCCGAGAAGCTCCTTCGCGCCCACCCCGAACGGATCACCCTGCTGGCTCCGGTGACCACATGGTTCCTCACCGTGCTGTGCGGTACCGGCCACGTGGTGTACACCATGTTCCCGATTATCGAGGACATTGCGGTGAAGAAAGGGATTCGCCCAGAGCGTCCTATGGCGGTGGCTTCCACTTCTGCGCAGATGGGTATTACAGCCTCGCCGGTGTCGGTGGCCACTGTGTCGCTTGCGTCGATTTTGGCGGAACACGCCGGTGTCATCGATAAGGCGTACTCGATCCCGCAGATTCTTATGGTTGCCATTCCGGCTTCGCTTTCCGGCGTGATCTTGGCCGCGCTGTGGTCGCTGCGTCGTGGCAAGGACCTGGACAAAGACCCGGCGTTCCAGGAGCGCATGCAGGACCCGGCGTTTGCAGAGTCCATCAACCAGTCCAGCCACTCGCTTCTGGACGAAGTCTTTCCAAAGTCCGCCCGCAACGCGGTGTGGGTCTTTCTTGCCGCGATCGCGTTCGTGGTTGTTCTCGGCGCGTTTGAGGGCCTGCGTCCCACGTTCGACGACGGCGATGGTGGCATGAAGCCCCTGTCGATGAACCTCGCCATCCAGATGGTGATGCTCTTTGCTGGTGCGATCATCTTGCTGTTCTGCAAGGTGGATCACAAGAAGATTGCTTCGACCCCGGTGTTCAAGGCGGGCATGACCGCGGTGTTCTCCGTATTTGGCGTGGCCTGGATGGCGGATACGTTTTTCGCGGCGCACATTGACCAGTTGGAGGACAGCCTCGGCTCGGTTGTGGAGGCTGCCCCGTGGGCGTACGCCATCGTGTTGCTGATTGTGTCCAAGTTGGTGAACTCCCAGGCTGCGGCGCTGGTCGCCATCGCCCCGATCGGGCTTGCCTTGGGCATCGACCCGAAGGTCATTGTCGGCTTCTACGGCGCGGCGTATGGCTACTGGATCCTGCCCACCTACCCGTCCGACCTGGCTTGCATCGGCTTCGACCGCACTGGCACCACCCGAATTGGCAAGTTCGTGATCAACCACTCGTTCCTGATTCCGGGTGCGATCTCGGTGTTCACTTCGTGCGTGGTGGGCTCGATTCTGGCGCAGGTGCTGCTGTAAAGCTCCCGTGAGTACGGCGCGACTAAGATCGCCCGAATGACATCAATCGCAGTCACCATCGCGAACGAACTCAACATTCGGGAATCTCAGGTCGAGCAGGCGCTGAAACTGCTCGCCGAGGGCAACACCGTGCCGTTCATTTCCCGCTACCGCAAGGAAGCCACCGGTGGGCTCGACGACGGGCAGTTGCGCCACATTGAGGAGCGCAACATCTACCTCGTCGAGCTCGCTGAGCGCAAGACCGCGGTGCTCGAAAGTATTGAGGAGCAGGGCAAACTTACCGACGATCTCAAACGCGAGATTCTCGCAGCCGATACGAAGGCGCGCGTTGAGGACCTGTACTTGCCCTACAAGAAGCGTCGCAAGACTAAGGCGGATATCGCCCGCGAGGCGGGTCTTGAGGATTTGACGCAATTGCTTATCGACGACCCCACCGCCACCCCCGAAACCCTCGCCGAGAGGTACCTCTCCGAAGGCTTCCCGGATGCCAAGGCTGCACTCGACGGTGCTCGTTCGATTTTGGTGGACCGGTTCGCCACCGACGCCGACCTTGTTGGAGCCGTGCGCGACCGCGTGTACGAGCAGGGCACCATGCGCTCCTCGGTTGTTGAGGGCAAGGAGCAGGAAGGCGCGAAGTTCGCGGACTACTTCGATTTCTCGGAGCCGTTCGACAAACTGCCCAGCCACCGCATTCTGGCGTTGCTGCGTGGTGAGAACGAGGGCGTGCTCACGCTCAACCTCGACCCGGGAGACGAGGCCGTCTTTGAGGGCATGATCGCGGATCGTTTTGATCTGCCGGTGAAGGATTCCGCGTGGTTGGCCAAGGCGGTGCAGTGGGGTTGGCGCACGAAACTGCAGGTGTCGGCCAACCTGGATACCCGCATGCGGTTGAAGGAAAAGGCCGAGGAGGGCGCGCTGCAGGTGTTCAAGACCAACCTGCGCGACGTGCTGCTCGCCGCCCCCGCAGGTCAGCGCGCAACGCTCGCGCTTGACCCGGGCTATCGCAACGGTGTGAAGTGCGCGGTTGTGGACGGCACCGGCAAGGTGCTGGCCACGACAATCGTCTACCCGCACCAGCCGCAGAACCGTTGGGACGCGTCGCGCGCCGAGTTAGCGTCGCTGGCTGCCCAGCACGGAGTCGAGCTCATCGCTATTGGCAACGGCACCGCTTCGCGCGAATCGGAAAAGCTCGCCGGCGAGGTAGCGGACCTCATCGCACAGGCTGGCGGCAAGCGCCCGACTCCGGTGGTTGTGTCCGAATCAGGCGCGTCGGTCTATTCGGCAAGCCCGATCGCAGCCGAAGAGTTCCCAGACATGGATGTCTCGCTGCGCTCCGCAGTGTCCATTGCGCGCCGCCTGCAGGACCCTTTGGCGGAACTGGTCAAGGTTGACCCGAAGTCGATCGGCGTAGGCCAGTACCAGCACGACGTGAATCAAACGGCGCTCGCACAGACGTTGGACGCTGTGGTGGAGGATGCGGTGAACTCAGTTGGCGTGGACGTCAATACCGCTTCGGCACCGCTGCTTGAGCGTGTCGCTGGTCTGTCCGGCACGGTGGCGAAGAACATCGTGGCGTACCGCGACGAGCACGGCAGTTTTGCTACCCGCAAGGAGTTGGGCAAGGTTCCGCGTCTGGGGCCGAAGGCATTCGAGCAGGCCGCTGGCTTCCTGCGTATCCAGGGCGGGACGAACCCGCTCGATGGCTCAGCGGTACACCCGGAGGCTTACCCGGTGGTGGAGCGCGTCGCCCAGGCGACGGGTCTGAACACCGAGCAACTCATTGGCAACACGGCGGTACTCACCAAACTCAAGCCGGCGGATTTCGCTGACGACACCTTCGGTGTGCCTACCGTGACCGACATTCTCGCCGAGCTGGACAAGCCGGGGCGCGACCCGCGCCCTGAGTTTAAAACTGCGGAGTTCAAGGAAGGCGTCAACGAGGTCAAGGATCTCAAGCCCGGCATGATCCTCGAGGGAACCGTGACCAATGTTGCGGCTTTTGGCGCGTTCGTGGATGTGGGTGTGCACCAGGATGGTCTGGTTCACGTCTCCGCGATGAGCCACAAGTTTGTCTCTGACCCGCACGAGGTGGTGCGCTCCGGCGAGGTGGTCAAGGTCAAGGTGATGGATGTGGATGTCGCTCGCAACCGCATCGGGTTGAGCCTGCGGCTTGACGACGAGCCCGGCCAGCCCGGCCAGCCCGGCCAGACCACCAGCCAGAAACAGCGCAGTGGCCAGAACCGTGGCCAGAACCGTGGCGGTCAGAAGCAGCGCCAGGGGCGAAACCAGAACCGGGGCGGTGATCGTCGTCAAGCATCTGGCTCGATGGCGGACGCGCTCAAGCGTGCCGGATTTGGGAAGTGACCGGGCAGTATGTAGAATGCTGCAGGTTGTTGTAATCGACACGAACCGGCCGAGCGCCCTGATTAGGGAAGTGCCGCCAGGGTCCTCTGTCCGAAAACGAAAAGGATTGCTTTCATGAGCAACGGCATTATTGATCTGGTTGACGCAGGCCAGCTCCGTGACGATATCCCGGACTTCCGCCCGGGCGATACCCTCGACGTTCACGTTAAGGTTATCGAGGGTTCTGTGACCCGTACTCAGGTGTTCACTGGCTTCGTTGTGCGTCGCCAGGGCAGCGGTATCCGCGAGACCTTCACCGTCCGCAAGGTTTCCTTCGGCATCGGCGTTGAGCGTACCTTCCCGGTGCACTCCCCGAACCTGGAGAAGATTGAGGTCGTCCGCAAGGGTGACGTCCGTCGTGCGAAGCTGTACTACATGCGCGATCTGCGCGGTAAGGCTGCTCGTATTAAGGAGCGTCGCTAGTTTTAGCCGCACCACGTGCCCCGTCCGAGTTTCTCGGGCGGGGCACGTTGCGTTCTCAGGGTGTCGGGGTGCGGTGCTAACCTATCCGGCGTGACCAACGCGAATGTGCCCGCCAACGGGCAGCCCCAGACCCCTAAGCCGCACAACCCGTACGCTGCCGAGGATGCATCGTATGAGGTGAACGCTGCAGACCGCCCTACAAACGGCGCTGCAAATGGCGCTGACAGCAGCGACGAGAAGCAGAACCTTCCCTGGTACGTCGAGATCCCGGTGGTAGTTGTGCTCACGTTGGTGATCATGTTCGTGCTGCAAACGTTTATCGGCCGGCTGTATGTCATTCCGTCGGCGTCGATGGAGCCAACGCTGCACGGCGAGGACGGTTCGGGCGACCGCATCTTTGTAGAGAAGGTCAGCTATTACTTCTCGGACCCTGAGCCGGGTGATGTCATCGTGTTCGCCGGTACGGATTCGTGGAACACGGGTTTTTCCTCCAACCGTTCTTCGAACCCTGCGATTCGTGGGCTGCAGGAGGTGGGTTCCTGGGTTGGTTTGGTGCCCAAGGATGAAAACACGTTGGTCAAGCGCATCATCGCTACCGGCGGACAGACTGTCTCGTGTCAGGCGGGCGACCCGGCGGTCATGGTTGATGGTAAGCCGATCGATCAGTCGTACATCTTGCAGCCGAACTTCTACCCGGTGGATGAGGAGACCGGTTCGGATGCGTGTGGTGGTCCGTACTTCGGCCCGGTGACGGTGCCGGAAGGTCACTACTTCATGATGGGCGATAACCGCACCAACTCGCTGGACTCTCGCTACCACTTGGGGGATCAGTTCCAGGGAACTATTCCGGAGGAGAATATCCGCGGCAAGGTGCAGGCGGTTGTCTTCCCGCTGAACCGCCTTCAGGGTGTGTCGGACCCGGACATTCAGCAGTAGGGTAGTGCGCCGTCTTAAGCAGTTACGCACCTACGAGGTCGCGTTGGGCAAGGCCGGGCTGGGGCCGGTGGCGGGGGTCGATGAGGCTGGCCGGGGTGCGTGCTTTGGCCCTGTAACCATCGCTGCGTGCGTCTTGCCCATCAAGCCGATTGCTGCGCTTGAGGGGTTGACGGATTCGAAGAAACTCTCGGCGAAAAAGCGCGAGTTGCTTTTCGACGAAATCCGCAACGTCGCCGTCTCCTACCACGTCATTCATATCCCCGCGGCAGAGATTGATCGGCGCGGGATCCAACACGCCAACCTTGATGGGGCCCGGCGCGCCGTCGCAGGCTTGGATGTCGATCCGGGTTACGTGCTCGTGGACGCGTTTCGTGTGCCGGGGCTTCGCGCACCGCAACTGCCAGTTGTCGGCGGTGACTACACCGCGCGTTGTATCGCTGCGGCGAGTGTGCTGGCAAAGGTGAGCCGCGACAGGCTCGTTGTGGAGATGGCTCGGGACTATCCGCAGTACGGGTTGGAGGGCCACAAGGGCTATTCAACAAAGGTGCATATGGATGCGGTGCGCCGCCACGGGGCGAGCCCGGAACATCGTTATAGTTATGCGAACGTCAGGGACGCTGACAGGTTTCACACTGAGCTAAGGGGTCATGTATGAGCGCCGAGGATCTTGACAACTACGAGGCAGAAGTTGAGCTGTCCCTGTACCGCGAGTACCGCGACGTGGCGAGCCAGTTCTCCTACGTTGTGGAGACGGACCGCCGCTTCTACCTGGCTAATGCGGTGAAGCTGATTCCGCACACGGAGGGTGGCGACGTCTACTACGAGGTCCTCATGTCGGATGCGTGGGTGTGGGACATGTACCGTGCGGTGCGCTTTGTGCGTTACGTGCGTGTGATCACCTACAAGGACGTCAACATTGAAGAGTTGGATAAACCTGAGCTGACATTCCCGGAGTAGGGAACCGGGGCGTGCATTTGCCCGTCTAATAGGCACCAGATGTTTTGGTCCTAAAAGACAATAAGGGGGAATGTATGCACGCCAGGTATGCGGCCCAACAGGAGTTGGGCGTATTGGGGGAACGTGCTGCGGCTCGCTGGTACGCGGAGCAAGGGTATACCGTCCTTGGTCAGCGAGAACGCGTTGCTGCGGGGGAGATTGACGCAGTCGTTGAAGACGAAGACGGCACGATTGTGTTCGTCGAGGTGAAGTCGCGCAGGGGTGGCGCGTTCGGTGCCGCGGAGGCGGTCACTGCGAAGAAGTTGCGCACGATGCGTCGTTGCGCTGCGCAGTGGATGCGAGAGCATCCTGCGTTGGGGGTTCGCGCTATCCGTTTCGACGTCGTGGAGTGCGTCACCGATGGCGATGATTTCGTCCTTCGTCGTTACTTGGGGGTGGAAGATGCCGCTTGCTAGCACGATCAGCGCAACAGTTGAGGGCATCACGGCTCGGCTTGTCACTGTGGAGGCCAACGTCGGCCCGGGTCTTCCGGGGATCCACATGGTGGGGTTGGGCGATGCGGCGGTGAAAGAGTCGCGCGACCGGATTCGCACTGCGATCTCCAACTCGCAGCTTCCTTGGCCACGTACGAAGATCATGGTGTCGTTGTCGCCGGCGCATTTGCCGAAGACGGGCTCGCACTTCGACTTACCGATTGCAGCTGCCGTCTTGGGCAGTTTGGATCCGCGGGTGCAGCGCAGACTAGAGAGCACAATGCTGCTCGGAGAGCTGGCGTTGGATGGTTCGTTGCGCCGAGTGGACGGCGTGTTGCCGATGCTGATTGCAATGCTTCACGACGACTCCACCACCGGACCCGACATCGTCGTCGTTCCACGAGAGAACGCCGCAGAAGCCTCACTGCTCGGCATGAAGAACATCCTTGTGGCAGATTCGCTGGCGCAGGTGTGGCAGTGGCTCATCGGGGAGACAACGCTGGATACCGTCGGCGAGCCGGAGGTCCAACACGCTGCAGCGGTCGCGGACTTCAGTGACATCGCCGGAATGACTGTGGAGCGCGAGGCCCTCGAGGTCGCCGCAGCCGGTGGGCACCACGTGATGATGATCGGCCCGCCTGGCTCCGGCAAGTCGATGCTGGCAGAGCGGCTGCCTTCTATCTTGCCGCCGCTGAACATCGAGGAGATGGTGGAAGTCACGGCGCTGCACTCGGCTGCGGGAATTTCCAGTGGCGGCATTGTGTCCAACCGGCCGTTTATCGCCCCACATCCGTCGTTGACCAGGGCGGCGCTCATCGGCGGCGGTTCAGGAGTGCCTCGCCCCGGGGTGGTCAGCCAGGCCCACCATGGGGTGCTGTTCCTCGACGAAGCCTCGGAGATTTCTGCGCACGTTCTCGACGCGCTTCGGATCCCGCTAGAAAAGCGTGAGGTGCGCCTGACGCGCTCGCGCCGGGAAGTTGTCTACCCGGCTGATACGCAAATCGTTCTGGCTGCGAACCCGTGTGCGTGCCAGCGGGTCAACGGCAATTGCACGTGTCGGGTGGCTGAGCGGGCCCGGCACTTATCCAACGTTTCCGGCCCGTTGCTCGACCGGCTGGATGTGTTCATCCAGACCTCAGCGGATTCCACGGTGGTTACCCCGGGTGACGCGGAGTCGTCGGCAGTCATCGCCGAGCGTGTCATGCAGGCGCGCGAGCGTGCCCAAGAGCGCTGGTCGCAGGCTGGTATCGACGAGTCCGTCAACGCTCGCGTTGCCCCAACTTTGATCCGCAAGCAATTTCCCGCGGACGAAGCAGCGATGGCCTACCTGTCCTCGCTGCTGCGCACCGGAAGTATCACGCAGCGTGGCGTGGATCGGAGCCTGAAGGTGGCGTGGACGCTTGCGGATCTGGAAGGCGTGGCGCAACCGGATATCGACCATGTGGCTCGCGCCGTCGATATGCGCACCGCACCAGAGGAGGTGGCGGCATGAGGAATGTAAGTTCGCCAGAATCCTGGGCGTATCTCAGCCGTGTTGTCGAGGGACCCTCGATCCACATTCAGGAGTTCATTGCCAACGGGCGAAGCGCAGACGAGATTGCCCACGGTGTGCGCACACGCGCGAGTTGGATCGGTGCCCTAGGGCCGCAGACACAGAACCGCTACACGTGGGACCAGCCAGAAAAGGACCTCGCGCGCGCCAGGGCCGCCGGATATACGTTGCTGACCCCCGATTCGCCAGGCTGGCCTGGAGAGAACATCAAGCCGACCTATCACGTGAAGTATCCGGATGACGGCCGAAAACTTTCCCTGAACGAAGACGCGGTTGCGCCACACGCGCTGTGGGTAAAAGGTGAAGCAGACCTTGCGAAGCTACTTGCACAGTCGGTCGGCGTTGTCGGTACACGAACAGCAACGCAGTATGGACGTCACGCTACCGATGACCTTGTGCGGGGTTTGGCAAAACACCAGTACACGATCGTCTCTGGTGGTGCACTGGGCATCGACACGATCGCACACCAGGCGGCCCTCGACTGCGGCGCACCCACCATCGTGGTCGCTGCCTGCGGGCCGGGGTACGTCTACCCGCTGAGCAACGAGCCACTCTTCGATCGGGTTGTGCGCGCCGGGGGAGCCATTGTCACCGAGTACCCACCCGGCACGACCCCGGACCGGCACAGGTTCCTCACCCGTAACCGTCTCGTAGCAGGGCTGACCCAGGGCACCCTGCTGGTGGAAGCGGCGTTTCGCTCAGGTGCGTTAAACACGCTGAAGTGGGCCAATGCAATGAATAAACAAACGATGGCAGTGCCGGGCCCCATTACTGCAACGGAGTCGCTCGGCACGAACCTCGCCATTCAGAACAAGCAGGCGGCGATGGTGCTCAACGCCGACCAGATTCACGAGCACATCGTGCATACGGGGGATTTCGATGCGGGCGAGCAGATGGAAATGAAGTACCCGCCGACATTGACGCAGCAACTCAGCCACAACGAACTACGCATTTACGACGCACTGCCACGAGCAGGCGAAGGATCGCGAACGGCTGAAGAGATCGCGGCAGACGCTGGCCTTTCCATCGGACTGGCGGTGCATATCCTGATGGATCTCGCTAAACGGGGAGTGGTGCAGCGCGAGCGGAAGGAATGGTCCCGCACCGAGTGAATAACCAAGTGAATATTGGTTAGCGAGTAAACTCCTGCGACATGAGTGAAAGCGTAGGGCAAGTGCAGGCTGCTGTCGACGACTTCGCCGACTACGCCTCGCTTGTCCTCGGGCGCTCCCCGAACACAGTGAAGGGATACGCCTCCGATCTGGCAACACTGCACGGGTACGCAGACACCTTCGACGCGTTCACCCTGGAGGCGCTTCGCACCTGGCTGGCCGACGCACTGACCGCCGGGCGCAGCCGAGCCACCCTTGCGCGCCGTACCGCAGCCGCGCGCGCATTCTCTACCTGGGCGTACCGCCAGGGCTACATCGACCACGACGCAGCAGCCCGCCTCAAAGCACCAAAAGTGAATCGCGCGCTGCCAAACGTCGTGCGAGGAGAGCGTGCCACAGAACTCGTCGAGGCGGATACCGCCGACGACGCCCACCCCGCCGAACACCTCCGTGACCGAGCCATGCTCGAGCTGCTCTACGCCACCGGCATGCGTGTTGGCGAACTCACCGGTCTCAACCTCGCCGACATTGACCTGGCTCGCGGGCTTGCCCGCGTGACCGGCAAAGGCAACAAACAACGCGTGGTCCCATTCGGGCGCGAAGCAACACTGGCGCTCAACGAGTGGCTCGAGTTCGGGCGCTCCGAACTGGCCAATGGCAAAGCAGAGGATGCGGTATTCGTCGGATCCCGTGGCGGGCGCATCGACCAACGCCAAGTGCGCCGCGTTGTCGAGCGCGCCGGGCAACGTGCCGGTGTCAGCGACATCAGTCCGCACACCCTTCGCCACACGGCCGCGACGCACATGCTCGAAGGCGGAGCGGATCTGCGTGTTGTGCAGGAAATGCTTGGGCACTCAAGCCTGCAAACCACGCAAATCTACACGCACGTCTCGGCGCAGCGGCTCAAAAACGTCTACGACCAGGCGCATCCACGGGCTTAAGTCGTATTCTCGGTGGCTCCAGCAGTGTGAGCGGATCGATGTACTTGTCAGGTCCTGTAAGCGCACCCCAGTGCAGTCCGTCGTGTTCGCCAGCAAAGTGGCTTGTGGCGCGCGCAAGTCTGCCAATGATGTGGCCTTCCGTAACGTTGTCGCCAGCCTTGAGGTCTGAGCGCACTGGCTGGTAGGTCGTGCGAATGCCCCCTGGGTGGTCAATCGAGATAACAGGAGTGCCCGCGACAGTGCCGACGAACGCCACAACCCCGTCGCCCGCAGCGAGCACAGGCGCGTTGAGCTTCAAAGGCAGATCCACGCCACGGTGGCCAGGCTTCCAATTTTCCTCCGGGATTGACGCAGGACGGGATACCGCGCGGGGATACGGTGTGCCTGCCGCGGGATCGACCCAGGCAAGGGCGGTGGCGGGGGAGCACCACAGTAGGGCTCCGAGCAGGATGGTGGCTGTGGTGGTGCGTGGCGTCGTCGATAGGCAATGCATGCTCTCAAAGGACCATTGCGGCGCGGAAAAAACCAGGGTTCGCGCAAAATCTGTGGATAACGGGAGTGGTTAGTGTGACTCTAGGGGAAGTTATCCACAACGTCGCAGATGAGTTTAGGTTTTTAGGGCTCATGCGGGTAAGGTTGCCGGGGCAGTTTGTGCAGCACCGTAGAGCGCCGCATAAATTGACTACGCGCGCCGAACAATGGCTGCTCAGCAACGGTCCCTCTCACAGGGGTGCGGGGCAGGCACGGTGCCAGGGTGAGGGATAAAAACCCGCACGTGAGACTTATAAGTAACCGAACTACTTTCTCCGAAGGAGACATTCCCATGGCAGTTGTAACCATGCGTGAACTCCTCGACGCAGGTGTCCACTTTGGTCACCAGACGCGTCGCTGGAACCCGAAGATGCGTCGCTTCATCTTCACGGAGCGCAACGGCATCTACATCATCGACCTGCAGCAGACGCTGACCTACATCGATGAGGCATACGAGTTTGTCAAGGAAACCGTCGCACACGGCGGCACCATCCTGTTCGTCGGCACCAAGAAGCAGGCACAGGAACCGATCCAGGAAGAGGCGCAGCGCGTCGGCATGCCGTACGTCACGCACCGCTGGCTGGGTGGCATGCTCACCAACTTCCAGACCGTATCCAAGCGTATCGGTCGCATGAAGGAACTTCAGGCGATGGACGCAGCCGAGGACGGCTACGCAGGTCGCGGCAAGAAGGAAATCCTCATGCTGACCCGCGAGCGCGTGAAGCTCGAGCGTGTCCTGGGTGGCATCTCCGAGATGACCAAGGCTCCGTCCGCTCTGTGGATCGTGGACACCAACAAGGAGCACATCGCCGTCAACGAGGCGCAGAAGCTCCGCATCCCGGTCGTCGCTGTTCTGGACACGAACTGCGACCCGGATGTTGTCGATTTCCCGATCCCGGGCAACGACGACGCCATCGGCGCTGTCAAGCTGCTCACCCACGTCGTGGGCGAGGCTGTCATCGCTGGTAAGCAGCAGCGCGAAGAGCGTCAGCTCGCAGCTGCACGTGACGCTGCAGGCGACACCGACGCGAAGCGTCAGGCTGAGGCAGCCGAGGCTGCTGCACAGGCCGCCGCTTCCGACGAGGTTTCCGCAGCCGATGCTGCTAAGGCCGCTGTTGCTGCAGAGACCGCTGCTCCGCAGGAAGTTGCAGAGGTCGAGCAGCCGGCAGCCGTCCGCGCTGCTGAGCAGGCTGAGGGCAAGGACGCCTAAGTCTCAAGGACACTGCAAGTCCGCAACCCAGGCGTAAGCCGCCTGGCTTCGGCCAGGATTCACGCACACCCCGCGTTCCGCTCACGTCCGCCGATTACCGGCCGGGACGCGGCGGACCGGGGTGTTCGTATTTTCCACACGTGGCAAGTCATGCCGCCGGCCAGATCGTCGGCTACGCTTGAAACGGTTGAATACCTTTACGTAAAACTTTCACGAGGAGGATCGCCCAATATGGCGAACTACACTGCTGCTGACGTCAAGAAGCTCCGCGAGATCACCGGCTCCGGCATGCTCGACTGTAAGAAGGCACTCGAGGAAACCGACGGCGACTTCGACAAGGCCGTTGAGAACCTCCGCATCAAGGGTGCGAAGGACGTGGGCAAGCGCGCTGAGCGCAACGCCCTCGAGGGCCTCGTTGCTGTTTCCGGCAACACCATCGTGGAGATCAACTCCGAGACCGACTTCGTGGCGAAGAACCAGGAGTTCAAGGACATCGCCAGCCAGATCGCTGAGGCTGCTGCTGCAGTGAAGGCGAACTCCCAGGAGGAGCTGGCAAAGGCCGACGTTAACGGTGAGACCGCACACGAGGTGCTGGAGCGCCTCTCCGCAAAGATCGGCGAGAAGCTCGAGCTGCGTCGCGCTGCCACCATCGAAGGCGACAACATTGCCAAGTACCTGCACCAGAAGGCTGCTGACCTTCCGCCGGCAGTTGGCGTACTCGTTGCCTACAACGGTGACAACGCTGAGGCTGCACACCAGGTGGCTCTGCAGATCGCTGCAATGAAGGCTCGTTACCTCAACAAGGAGGCTGTCCCGGCCGACGTTGTTGAGAAGGAGCGTGCGGTTCAGGAAGAGATCACCCGCAACGAGGGCAAGCCGGAAGCTGCCATCGAGAAGATCGTCGAGGGCCGCATGGGTGGCTTCTTCAAGGACGTCGTCCTGCTCGACCAGCCGTCCCTGGCTGACTCCAAGAAGACCGTGAAGCAGTTCGCTGACGAGAACGGCATCGAGATCACCGACTTCGTCCGCTTCGAGGTCGGCCAGGCATAAGCCAGGCGAGAGGTTTCATAGCCTCACACGCGGTGCAACCCCGTACTGTCTGTCCCGATTAGGGGGACGGGTGGTGCGGGGTTGTCGTCGTTAAGCAAGCAGTTCTGAACTCAACGCGTTGCGTGGCTAAGATCGGTTCCGAACATTTTGCAATTGGCTGATCCGCGCAAAGGAGCGTTTTCGGTGACTGACCTCAACCCCAACCGCACAGGTTTCAAGCGAGTCATGCTGAAGCTGGGGGGTGAGATGTTCGGCGGCGGCAAGGTTGGCATCGACCCCGACGTAGTCGAGTCCGTCGCCCGCCAGATCGCAGATGTCGCGCGCTCCGGCACCGAGGTCGCTGTCGTGATCGGTGGCGGCAACTTCTTCCGCGGCGCTCAGCTGCAGCAGCGCGGCATGGACCGTGCGCGCTCGGACTACATGGGCATGCTCGGCACTGTCATGAACTGCCTTGCGCTGCAGGACTTCTTGCAGCAGATGGGCATCGATTGCCGCGTCCAAACTTCGATCAACATGGCGCAGATTGCAGAGCCGTACCTGCCACTGCGTGCAGCACGCCACCTGGAGAAGGGCCGCGTGGTCATCTTCGGTGCGGGTATGGGTATGCCGTACTTCTCCACGGACACCACGGCCGCGCAGCGTGCGCTGGAGATCGGCTGCGAGGTGCTGCTCATGGCTAAGGGTGTGGACGGTGTCTACGACTCCGACCCGCGCGAGAACCCCGATGCGAAGCTCTACTCCGAGATTTCCCCTCGCGAGGTCATTGAACTTGGCCTCAAGGTTGCGGATGCCACCGCATTTAGTCTCTGTATGGACAACAACATGCCGATCCTGGTGTTTAATCTGCTCAAGGAAGGAAACATCGCCCGCGCGGTTGGCGGCGAGCAGGTAGGTACGCTAGTCGCCTAACAGCGTCTCAATATGCTGCGCCACCGTGAGCAGTTCCGGCCCGGTGAGCGTAAGGCTGCCAAGGTGCACCCCGCCGAGTGCAATCGCAGGGGTGCCGAGCATGTTGTACAGCGAGCACCACGGTGACCATTCGGTTTGCGCGTGGAAGCTCGCTTCTGGCGTGAGAGAGGGGAAATAGCCGATCCGGGGTGGTGCGAATGCGAGCGTGGGGGAGAGCACTACATCGACGTCCCATTGGGAGGCGATGAGGTGAGGCAAATCCCGGCGGTGTTGCTCGGCGGCGTCAAGGTCGCTGTTGGTCAGCTTGTGGGATTGCTCGACGAGCCAGCCGATGTATCCGCTGTCGAGCGGATCCGTCAGGTTGAAACTCGCGGTGATTGTGGTCGTGAAGTGGGCGTAGGTTTCCAGCGATTCGCGATACGGCTTGAGCTGCACCACTTCAAAGTCGAGAGCACTCGCAAGCTTTTCGACGAGCGCACCTCGCCGATCCTCCACATCCGGCCGCGCGAAGATACCGTCGGTAAGCACACCGATTCGGAGCCGCTTGCCTTTGATGCGGCGGTGCCAACCCCACAACGTGAATTGATCCGCGACGTCTTGGGTGAGAAACCCATGTGCGGCGATACCTTTGCTTGCGGGTTTGAAGCCGACGATCTCGCACGCTGCAGCTGGCACGCGTATGGATCCGCCGGCATCGGTGCCGTGTGCGGCGCGAACGGTGCCGTCGGCCACCACAACTGCGGCGCCAGTAGAAGAGCCACCTGGGGTGCAGCCGGGGTAGGCCGGCGACTCGAGCACGGGAACGTCAGGGCGCTCTGCGTAGCAGGTCGCGCCCAGCTCCGAGGTCAGCGTCTTGCCGTGGATGGCGACGCCCTGCGCCAAAAGATTGGAGATAAACGGATCGGTTGCTGTTGCGGTGTAGGCGCGTGCAGGGCTGCCGTGGGTAGTGGTCATGCCAGCAACGTCGGTGCCGTCTTTGACCGGAATCTGCCAACCAGCCAGACGTCCAACGTTTGGGCGCGGCCGCGTGTGTGTGCTTGGGGGCAACGTGAACGCGGGATGCAGCATGGCGCCAGTGTAGGTGCCAGTCGCGCTGGTAGGTTAGTAGGGACGCCGAATAGAGAAAAGGTAGGGTTTTCCCCATGATTGATGACGTTTTGCTGGATGCCGAAGAGCGCATGACCGCCTCTGTTGAGCACGCTCGTGACGAGTTGGCCACGATTCGTACCGGACGTGCGAACCCGGCGATGTTCAACGGTGTGATGGCTGACTTCTACGGTGCACCGACGCCGATTAACCAGATGGCGACGATTTCCGTGCCGGAGCCGCGCATGCTGCTGATCAAGCCGTACGACATGTCCACCATGGGTGAGATCGAGAACGCAATCCGTAACTCTGATCTCGGTGTGAACCCGACGGATGACGGCCAGGTCATCCGTGTGTCTATCCCGCAGCTCACCGAGGAACGCCGCCGTGACCTGGTCAAGCAGGCGAAGCAGAAGGGCGAGGACGGCAAGATTGCCATCCGTAATATCCGTCGCCAGGGCATGGAAGCGCTGAAGAAGATTCAGAAAGACGGCGACGCTGGTGAGGATGAGGTCGTAACCGCCGAGAAGGCGCTGGACAAGACCACCCAGTCCTACGTTGCTCAGGTCGATGAGATCGTTCAGCGTAAGGAAGCCGAACTGCTGGAGGTCTAGCGTGCCTGCTGCTGATCAGGAGGAGCGCGCCACGCCGAGCCGCTGGACGGTGCATGCGCCGAAGCCGAAGAACAACCCGGGGCGTGATCTGCCGACCGCCATTACGACCGGTGTTGTGCTCGGCGCGATTGTCATTGCCGCCGTATGGGTGGGGCCCAAAGCCTGGTACCCACTTGTCGCCGTCGCTGTAGCAGGAGCGATGTGGGAGGTGATGACCCGGCTGCGGGAAGCTGGTTACCAGCAGCCGCGCACACTGCTGATCATCATGGCCCAACTCATGCTGTGGTCCTCCGTGCCGTATGGCACTACAGGGCTCGTGGCGGGTTTTGCCTTCACCGTTCTCGTTGTCATGTTCTGGGGGATGTTCCACCAGGGCAGGAACAAGCGACCAGAGAACTACCTGCGCGACACGGCAGTGAGTCTGTTCGTGCTTGCGTGGATTCCGCTGTTTGGCACGTTCGCCGCAATGATTTCCTTGATTAGCCAAGGTGGGGTGGATGGTTCCGCCTACATTGTGGCGTTCATGCTGTGCGTTGTTGCCAGTGATGTGGGTGGTTTTGCTGCAGGCGTGATGTTTGGCTCGCACCCGATGGCGCCGGCAATTAGCCCGAACAAGTCCTGGGAAGGCTTCGCTGGGTCGATCGTTGCCGGAAGTATTACCGGCATCTTGGTGGTCACGCTGCTCATTCACGGCCCGTGGTGGATGGGCGTTGTGCTCGGCATCGCTTTAGTGATTTGCGCAACGATGGGAGATTTGGTGGAAAGCCAGTTCAAGCGTGAACTGGGCATCAAAGACATGTCCAACCTGCTGCCAGGGCATGGTGGCATCATGGATCGACTTGACGGGATGCTTCCCGCAGCAGCGGCGACCTACATCTTGCTCACGACCATCACGCTTATGAGCGCCTAAGCACAGACCTAGTAATTCGAAAACATTCGTGCGACATGCAAAGATGGGGCGCACTATGAGTGATTTTCCCGAGATCAAACTGCTCGCCCCAAAGCGTGGCATGCCGCCAAAGCACTTCGCTGATCTGTCGGCACAGGAGCGAATCGACGCGTTGAAGGAACTCGGGCTGCCGAAGTTCCGTGCTGATCAGATCGCGCGTCACTATTACGGCAAGTTTGAGGCAGATCCGCTGACGATGACGGATCTGCCCGAGAACCAGCGTCAGCTTGTCAAGGACGCACTTTTTCCCACGTTGTTGACCCCCGTGCGCACCGTGGAGACCGACAACGGTGATACCACGAAGACGCTGTGGCGTCTGCACGATGGCATCTTGCTGGAGTCGGTGCTGATGCGTTACCCAGGTCGCGCGACGTTGTGCATCTCCTCGCAGGCTGGCTGCGGCATGGCATGCCCGTTCTGTGCGACCGGTCAGGGTGGCCTGGACCGTAACCTGTCCACCGCGGAGATCGTGGACCAGGTGCGCGCTGCGGCCGCAATGATGGAGGCAGAAGGCTCCCGCCTATCCAACATTGTGTTTATGGGGATGGGGGAGCCACTGGCTAACTACAAGCGTGTGGTCTCTGCTGTTCGCCAGATTACGCAGCCGTCGCCTGCTGGCTTCGGCATCTCCCAGCGCAACGTGACGGTATCCACTGTCGGACTTGCACCGCAGATTCGTATGCTCGCGGATGAAGGGCTGTCCTGCACACTCGCAGTGAGTCTGCACACACCGGACGATGAATTGCGCGACGAGTTGGTCCCGATCAACAACCGCTTCGAGGTAGCCGAAGTGCTTGATGCGGCCCGCTACTACGCGGACCAGACGGGGCGCCGTGTCTCCATTGAGTACGCCTTGATTCGCGACATGAACGATCAGAACTTCCGCGCTGACATGTTGGGCAAGAAGCTTCACAGCGCGTTGGGTTCGCTGGTGCACGTCAATCTCATTCCGCTCAACCCGACACCGGGATCGAAGTGGGATGCGTCGCCGAAGGATCGGCAGGACGAGTTCGTCCGCCGTGTGATCGCCCAAGGCGTGCCTTGCACGGTGCGCGACACCAAGGGCCAGGAGATCGCGGCTGCCTGCGGGCAGTTGGCAGCCGACGAAAAAACTGGCTAGTCCGCTCAGGCAGACGGCATGAAAATACCGCCGCACCTTCGTTGGAAGGTGCGGCGGTATTTCGTCGAAAAGAATTTAGAGGGCGTGCTTGCCGGTCTTGGACTCGACCTCGATGACCTCTACGTTTTCGCGTGCCTGTGCCGGTGCGGCGTTGCGCAGGTGTGCAACACGGCTCGGCTCGATGTTGAGGGCGCGCAGCTGGCTATCGGTCAGCGACTCGTAGACATCGCCGGAGAGGGTGGCCTGGTCGTAGGTCCAGTCACGCTCCACGTAGCCGACCGGCTTGTTGTGTGACGTCACGGTACGCACCTGGTTGAGCTTCGGCTTGGTAGCCAGAAGGATCAGGGCGAGAGCAATGAGGACGGCCAGTGCGATGAGCCAAATGGTCTCAACGTGGCCCTGGTGGTTGCCAAAGTTGTAGGCGACGAGGAACGCGACGGAAATCCAACCTGCCAGCTGGATAGCGCGGTCGCTCAGCGCACTCCAACCAAATTTGGCGGACGGGACGTCAGCCTCGGATACACCGTTGTACACCTGGGGTGCGCTTTCCTTTGCGTGGGCCACTGCAACGCTCCTTGTTAACACGGGATCGATCGCAAACACGATCACCTGGAAATGATGAAACTATCGCTGCCCATCATCGCACACAGAGCGCGAAAAAGGTGACAATAGCCCCCAATGTGTTCAAACTTTCGCACCACCTCGGGGGTTTAATCCTGTTCAAGTGCCGAAATGAATCAAAACGTGTCACAATGGTTGCGTGCGAAACGTTGTAATTTTAGGTTCGACCGGTTCCATTGGCTCACAGGCTGTGGAGGTGATCCGCGAAAACCGCGACAAGTTCAACATTGTCGGGATTGCCATTGGTGGCGCCAATCCTAAGAGTGCCATTGAGCAGGCGCAGGAGTTTGGCCTGAGCGCCGACCAGATTGCCGTGCGCAATATTGAGGGTGCGAAGGAAGTCTCCCGTGCGCTTGGTGGTTACGTGATCACTGGCGAGAACTCCGCTGCTGCGCTCGTTGAGTCGCAGGAGGCCGACGTGGTGCTCAACGCACTCGTTGGTGCCTCGGGCCTGCCGGCAACCATGGCTGCGCTGCGCTCGGATGCGACACTTGCGTTGGCTAACAAAGAATCGCTTGTGGCTGGTGGCCGTATCGTGCTCGATGCTGCAAAGCCGGGTCAGATTGTTCCGGTTGATTCGGAGCACTCGGCAATGGCGCAGTGCATGCGCGGCACTCGCCGTAGCGAAATCGCTCGCCTTGTTCTTACCGCATCGGGTGGTCCGTTCCGTGGCTGGGAGCGCGAGGGTCTCATGGAGGTGACCACGGAAGAAGCCGTGGTACACCCGACCTGGTCGATGGGAACGATGAACACCATTAACTCTTCGACTCTGGTGAACAAGGGCCTTGAGCTGATTGAGGCGGCCATGTTGTTCGACATGGATCCGGACAAGATCGACGTCACGATTCACCCGCAGTCCGTGATTCACTCGTTGGTCACGTTTACGGACGGTGCAACGCTTGCGCAGGCTTCGCCGCCGTCGATGAAGCTGCCTATCGCGCACGCGCTGGATTGGCCGAACCGTGTGCCGGATGTGCAGGAGCCGTTGGACTTCTCGCAGGCATTCTCGTGGGAGTTTGAGCCGCTGGACAACGAGGTGTTCCCTGCTGTGCGTCTGGCCCGTGAGGTGACCAAGAAGGGTGATCCGTACCCGGCTATTTACAACGCTGCTAACGAAGCAGCGGTAGAGGCGTTCTTCGCGGGTCGCATTAAGTTCCCGGAGATCGTGGACATTATCGGGGAGGTCCTGGACGAGGCCGACGAGTTCGCCGCAGTCCCGAGCGATGTGTTTGATGTGATGCGGGTTGAATCCCGTACGCGTGAGCGAGTCGCCGCGGCGATTGCGCGCATTGAGCGTTAGACCCTTGAGGTGCGGGCGGTGTGCCCGCACCTCTTCGCTGTGTGTGCTGTGGGGTGACGCGCGATGAGTGTGTTGGGGATTGTGCTTTTCGCGCTTGCAATCACTGCTTCGATTGCGCTGCACGAAGCAGGCCACATGTTCACTGCGTGTGCGTTTGGCATGCGAGTGCGCCGGTTTTTCGTCGGTTTCGGGCCAACGTTGTGGTCGGTGAAACGGGGCGGCACAGAGTATGGGGTTGCTGCGCTGCCGTTCGGTGGGTTCTGTGACATTGCCGGGATGACGGCGATGGATCCGGTCACCGAGGAGGAAGCGCCACACGCGATGGTGAAAAAGCCTGCGTCGCAGCGTATTGCGGTGCTCTCCGGCGGGATCGTGATGAACATCTTGATCGGCGTCGTGATCATTTTTGGGGTTGCTGTCTCATCAGGTATCCGGAACCCGTACGCGGATTTCACCCCGAAGGTGGGCCAGGTCGTCTGTGTTGCCGACCAGGTGGATGAGAAAACTCTGGCGGAGTGCAGCGGGCCTGGTCCTGCGGGCCAAGCGGGTGTTCGCATCGGCGACACTTTGGTGGCGGTCGACGACGAACCAATCGAGACATTCGCGGACCTGCGTACTTATGTTGCGCAGCGTCCGGGGGAGACGGTCGCGCTTGAGGTGGAGCGCGGTGGGTCGTCGCAAAGCATTGATGTCCCCGTGGCGCGGGTCGAGCGCATCGATCCTTCGACGGGCGAGCGTATCGACGTCGGCGCGGTGGGCATCGCCGCAGCTCCGGTCAAGGATGCGGTAAAGCAATTCGGGCCTGTCGAGGCGGTGCCGGCGACGGCCAAGTTCACCGGTCAGATGCTTCGAGCATCTGTTGACGGGTTGATGGCGTTTCCGGGGAAGATCCCGGGGGTTGTCGCGTCGATCTTTGGCGGGGAGCGCGACATTGAGGGCCCCATCAGTGTGATTGGGGCCTCGCGCACCGGCGGTGAGCTGGTGGAACGCGACCAGTGGCCGGCGTTTTGGATGATGCTGGCCAGCCTGAACTTCTTTCTGGCGTTGTTTAATCTCGTGCCGCTTCCACCGCTTGATGGTGGGCATATTGCGGTGGTGATTTACGAGAAGATTCGCAATGCTTTGCGACGACTCCGTGGCCTGCCACCAGCCGGCCCGGCAAACTACGAGAAGCTGATGCCACTGACCTATTTCATGGCGGCGCTGCTGCTTGTTGTCGGTGTGTTGGTGATGGCGGCAGACGTGGTCAACCCCGTCAATCTTTTTGGGTGACGGTGCTAGAGTTATCCACCATGAGTACCCCCATCGGATTAGGCATCCCTGAAGGTCCGGCACCCACCCTGGCCCCACGTCGTAAGACCCGCCAACTGATGGTTGGAGGTGTCGGTGTTGGCTCCGATCACCCGATCACGGTGCAGTCGATGACCACGACGAAGACGCACGACATCAACGCCACCTTGCAGCAGATTGCGCAGTTGACCACGGCTGGCTGCGACATTGTGCGTGTCGCATGCCCGAAGACGGTCGATGCGGAAGCGTTGCCAGCAATTGCTGCAAAGTCGCCGATCCCGGTGATCGCCGATATTCACTTCCAGCCGAAGTACATCTTCGCTGCAATCGACGCCGGTTGCGCAGCTGTGCGTGTGAACCCGGGCAACATCAAGGAGTTCGACGGCCGCGTCAAGGAGGTTGCGAAGGCAGCCGGTGACGCAGGCATCCCGATCCGTATCGGCGTCAACGGTGGCTCGCTGGATAAGCGTCTGCTGGAGAAGTACGGCAAGGCCACGCCAGAAGCGCTGGTGGAGTCCGCGATCTACGAGGCTGGCTTGTTCGAAGAGTACGGCTACGGCGATATTGCGATTTCCGTAAAGCACTCGGACCCGGTGCTGATGGTCGAGGCGTACCGCCAGTTGGCAGAGAAGACGGATTACCCGTTGCACCTCGGTGTGACGGAAGCTGGTCCGAAGTTCATGGGCACGATTAAGTCGTCCGTCGCCTTCGGTGCCCTGTTGTCGCAGGGTATCGGCGACACGATTCGTGTGTCGCTTTCCGCTGATCCGGTGGAAGAGATCAAGGTCGGTGACCAGATTCTGCAGTCGATGAACTTGCGTCCGCGCAAGTTAGAGATCGTTTCCTGCCCGTCCTGTGGTCGCGCCCAGGTGGACGTGTACAAGTTGGCCGAGGAGGTCACCGCTGGCCTGGATGGCATGGAGTTCCCGCTGCGTGTGGCCGTCATGGGCTGTGTTGTCAACGGTCCGGGCGAGGCACGCGACGCTGACCTTGGTGTAGCTTCCGGTAACGGTAAGGGCCAGATCTTTGTCAAGGGCGAGGTTGTGGAGACCGTGCCGGAGTCGAAGATTGTGGAAACGCTGATTGCTCACGCGCTGCGTATTGCTGAGGAGCAGGGCCTCGAGGAGGTCGCTGGCGCCAAGGCTGAGGTCAAGGTCACCCGCTAGTATGCGTCGTGTCGTCGCAGTTGTTGCCGGGGTGGTGCTTGCGTCGTCGATAAGCGCATGCACCCCGCGCCCCAATGATGCTGAGCCAGCAGCGAGTGCGTTTTTGGAGGCGCTGGAGCGTCGCGACGTCGAGTCGTCTGCGATTGACAATCCGACGTCCGCGGCTGATTCCACGAACGCGACCTGGGATGGTTTGCAGGCAGAAGACGTCACGGCGACGCTGAAAGATGTGCGCCAGGAGGAGAATCTAGCCACCGCGACGTACGAGTTGGCGTGGCAATTGCCGCGTGACCGTGAGTTGAAGTACGACGCGCAGATGACGCTGACACAATCTGGCGAGAAGTGGACTGTGCGCTGGCAGCCGTCGGTGTTGCACCCGCGTCTGGGTGCGCACCAGCATTTGGAGCTGCGCGCGATCGCTCCCGCACAGGCGAGTGTCGTGTCCTCTGATGGGGTGGAGTTGTTAAAGCCCGGCATCGCGTATCGGGTGTTGGTGGATACCAACGAGATGCGCACCGCCGGTGCTGCGGCATCTGCGATCAGCGGTGCTCTCGCCCGGGCGCACGAGCAGGACCGTGGCGTGCCGCTCCGCGATGCAGACACGTTGAAGGACGAGCTCGAGCGCGCCTCCGGTGTGTATTCGGTGGCGGTGGTGCCGGCAGCAGCGCGAGATGCTGTTGAAGCAGCGCTTAGCGACGAACCCGGTGTCCGGCTCAACGAAGAAGCCGCCATGGTCAACGCAAAGCCGGGTTTCGCGCCCGACATTATGGCGCGCGTGGGCGAGTTGGTGCGCGATGATCTGGTTGGTGATTCCGGCTGGAGCGTCGACATTGTCAACGAAAATGGTGCGTCGTACGAGGAGATCACCCGTCAGGATCCCGCACCGGCGCCGGCGGTGCACATCAGCTTGGATCACCGCGTCCAGGAAGCCGCTGAGCGTGCGCTCGAACCCGTTGCCGGGCAGCAGGCCATGATTGTGGCCATCAGGCCGTCTACGGGTGGGATTCTGGCTATTGCGCAGACCCCGGCTGCGGATGCGCAAGGCAATCTGGCGACGATGGGCCAGTACCCGCCTGGCTCGACATTTAAGATCATCACCGCAGCGGCGGGGCTTGCACGGCAGGGGCTCACACCAGGTTCGCCGGTACCGTGTCCGGGCACGATGAACCTGTATGGGCGCATCGTGACCAACTACGCAGGCTTCAGCCTCGGCACCGTGCCGTTGGAAACAGCCTTTGCGCGTTCGTGCAACACCACGTTTGCGGACATGTCGACGCGCCTAGGACCAGGTGAGCTGCAGGACGTGGGCAAGCAGTTTGGTCTCGGGCTCGATATGCAGATTCCAGGGGTAGAGACAATCACTGGTTCGATCCCGGTCGGGGAGGAACCCCTCGACCGAACTGAGGCCGGCTACGGCCAGGGCCTCGACCTTGCCAGCCCGTTCGGCATGGCTCTCGTTTCTGCAACGGCCGCGCGTGGATCCTTGCCGGTGCCGTACTTGGTACAGGGTGAGGAAACGAAACTCAGCGAGGACGTGCAGCCTCTTCCGCCGGAAGCGATTGATCAGCTCCGCCAGATCATGGCTGCCGTGACCGGGCCAGGCGGTACCGCAGGCGGAATGAGTGCCGGTGGCGATATTCGCGGCAAGACCGGCGAGGCCGAAATCAACGGTGGGTCCCACTCCTGGTTCACCGGCTACCGCGTGGAAGACGACATCGCGTTTGCAACCCTGGTGGTCCTCGGCGGTGGTTCTGAAGCGGCAGTCGCGCTGACGAACACGATGCTTGCCAACTTGCCGCTGGGGTAGATCAGAAAGCTGGCTAGCTGCCGCAGGGCCAATTTGCTCGCGGTACTACCATGGCGTTTATGAATCCAAGAGGACTACTTACACCAGGTAAACCGACCCCAGTGCGTAAGGTCCCGGACCACATTGAGCGTCCGGAATACGCCTGGAAAGACGACGTCCAAGAAAACGTCGGCGAACCGGTCATCCAAACGCCCGAGACGATCGAGGCGATGCGCGAGGCATCCAAGATCGCCGCGAACGCCCTTGCCCTTGCCGGTGCGGCGGTTGCTCCGGGCAAAACCACAGATGAGATCGACGGCATCGTGCATGACTACCTCATCGAACACGGTGCGTACCCCTCCACGCTTGGATACCGCGGCTTTACAAAGTCTTCCTGTGTGTCCCTGAACGAGATCGTGTGCCACGGCATCCCGGATACGACGGTGATCCGGGAGGGCGACATCGTCAACATTGACGTCACTGCTTACAAGAACGGTGTGCACGGCGACACCAACGCCACGTTCTTCGCGGGCGAGGTCGCCCAGGAGCACAAGGATCTTGTGGACCGTACCTACCAGGCTATGATGCGCGGCATTAAGGCTGCAAAGCCGGGCCGTGAGATCAACGTCATCGGACGCGTGATCGAGGCGTACGCGAAGCGTTTCGGCTACAACGTGGTCACCGACTTCACCGGACACGGTGTGGGTACGACGTTCCACAACGGTCTCGTCGTCCTGCACTATGACTCGGATGCATACACGGATGTTCTCGAGCCGGGAATGACGCTGACCGTCGAGCCAATGATCAACTTGGGTGAGTTGCCGTACACCGTGTGGGACGACGGCTGGACGGTACAGAACGTCGATGGTGAGTACACCGCGCAGTTCGAGCACACCATCGTGATCACTGACGATGGCAACGAGATCCTGACTATCCCTGATGCTGATGTAGCAGCAGGCCAGCACATGCTGGGGGAGTAGGCATTGCACCTGTAGATGCAAATGCGCCCCGCGGGAATGATCCCTGCGGGGCACATTTTTGTAGGTTGCAAGGCAGACACTGACCAAAGCAAAAACCCGCTGCCGAAGCAGCGGGTTTCTATCGTCCTACGACGAAGTTGACTTAGAACTTCGGCAGCTGGATGAAGCCGTTGTAGGAAGCGAAGTTGATGCCAGCGATCACGAGGCCGACGAGAGCACCGATACCAGCGACGATGGTGCCGTCGATCCAGTAGCGTGCCCACTGCGGAACAGCCTCAGGGTTGGTCTTCTTGCCGAAAGCATCGGTCGGGTAGAAATCGCGCTTGGTGTCCTTCTCGTCGAAGTACTTGGAGGAACCCTTGCCGTTGAACAGGCCCGCGGTGCCGTCCTTGACAACGTCGCCGAAGGACTTGTCGCCCTCCTGCTTGCCAGCGAAGATGACCTGCTTGTCCTTGTCGGACTTCTTCTCTTCCGGCTTCTTGGTGTCGTCCTGGCCGTTCTGCTCGGCAGTAGCGGTGGTCTCCGGATCCTTGTTTTCCTCAGCGGAAGCGATAGCGGTGCCGCCAACGAAGACGGTCAGAGCGGTTGCGGAAGCAACTGCAGCGGTGCGGAAGTTACGCATCTTTTTCCTTCTTTCGAAATGTGAATTGGAAGTGGTTAGCGGAAATCCGCGTTATTAGAACTTGACCGGGCCGTGAACGATGAAGTTGTACAGCGGGCCAACAATGAGGCCGATGACTGCGGAAACAGTGGCGAAGATGGTTGCACCGTACGCCAGGCGTGCGTAACGCGGCTGCTCACCGAAGTTATCCTTCTTGCTGCCGAAGATCTCCTCGCCGTCGGTGCCGCGCAGGTTGCCGTCCTTGTCGCGGAACTCGAGCCACTCGGACTGGACGATCTTGTTGGAGGAAGCCGGCTCAACGCCGTCCTTGCGGTCCTTGTCTGCGACCGGACGGGACGGTGCGACGTAGGTGTTCTCTGCCGCGGTGTTGTCCTCAGTGGTCTCGGCGGTTGCGACTGCGGTGGAGCCGAATGCCACAGCGACGGCGGTTGCGCCGGCGAGGGCTGCCTTACGGAAATTACGCATGAAACGAAATCCTTCTCTGATAGTTCTTGCACGACGTCCGGGTGGAATTCAAAGAAGTCCAGGGGCATTGAGCTCCTAGGACCGATAGCAAGCCTTAGAGGCTCGGTCCCGGTGTCTGCAACGACAATAGCCGATCGTTTCCAGCATCGTGCAAGTTTGGTGTGCGATTTGATGCAAAGATCATCAAAAGGTTGGAGTCTCTGTGTGTCCGCTGGGAATGATTGCGGGTTGATAACAATCGCAACGTGCGCTTTTCGCTTCTTGGGCAGTTGTCCCAGCGGCTTTGTTGAATGGCCCCCAAATTAGGGGGTAAAGGATAGGTTTAGACTTCTTTGAAAGTCAGATCAAGGCCCAGGATCGCGTTTTCCGTCACTTCGGCCAGTGCTGGGTGGATCCAGTATTGGCTGCGTGGGAACTCTCGAAGGTCAAGGTCGTAGGCCATAACGGTGATCATTTGCTGTATCAGGGTGGAAGCCTGTGGGCCCATATAGTGCGCGCCAAGCAGTTTGCCGGTGGTGCGGTCGGCGATGAGCTTCACCAGTCCGGTGCTGTCCTCCAGCGCCCAGCCGTATGCAACGTCGCCATAGTTCTGGACCTTGACGGTGACATCGTGGCCGGCCTCGATTGCTTGCTGCTCGGTCAGGCCGACGGTGGCGATCTGCGGGTGAGTGAAGATCGCCGACGGCACGTGGTCGTGCGGCATTGGGACGAGCGCGCCGTTGCCGCGCCACGTGGCAAGCACGTTGTGGGTCACCGCGCGCATCTCGGCGTTGGCAACGTGCTTGAGTTGGTAGGGGGAGGAGAGATCGCCAAGCGACCACACACCCTCAGCGGTCGTGCGGCCGAACTCGTCGACCTTTACGCGGCCGTCGTCATGCGTTTCGATGCCACCCGTAGCAACGTTGAGGGTGTCACTGTTCGGGATGCGACCGGTGGCGATGAGGAGGGCGTCGGAGGTGACCTGAGTGTCGTCGTCAAGCGTGAGCGTCACCTGGCCGCCATTCTCGGTGGCTGATGCGACCGTGCGGCCGATGTGGGTGGTGTAGCGCTGTGTGGCGATCTCGTTGAACGGATCGCGCAGATCCTCGTCGAGCGGACGCAGCAGGGGAGAGCGGCTGATGATGGTTACGTCGGTGCCCAGGGCATCGAAGACGTGAGCAAACTCCATCGCGATAAAGCCGCCGCCGACGATGGTCATCGACTTTGGCAGTTTGTCGAGGCGCATGACGTCCTCGTTGGTGTGATAGGTGACGCCCTTGGCCCACTCGGGGATAAACGGACGCGCACCGGCGGCGAGAATGATCGTGTCTGCGGTAATCGTTTCCTCTACGCCGCCGCGACCCGTCTTTAGGGTCTTCGGCCCGACAAAGGAGGCCTCCATGTCGTAGACGGTGACGTTGTCGCACTCGTTGCGACGGTAGTTTTCGCCGCCCTTGGCGATGAGGTCGATCCGGTTATCAAAGACACGTTCCTTGATGGCATCCCAGTCGGCGCCATGGAACTCAAGATCAACACCGAGTTTGCCGGCCTCTCGTGCGGCCAAGGCGTGCTCGGCGGCCAGGACGTACATCTTCGTCGGGATGCAACCCACGTTCAGGCACGTTCCACCAAATTTGCCCTTTTCGACGATAGCGACCTTCTTGTCATCGAAGTCCGGGGTCAGGATCGAGTTGCCGGAACCGGTGCCCACGATAATGAGGTCGTAGTGGGTGGAATTTGTCGCCACAGCAGACATGCTCGTCTCCTCTATATATATGTATGGATTGGGTTTAGACGTTACTGCGCCCCGGTGAGATCGTCTAGCCACGTAAACGTCGCCTTGAACGCGGACTCGCGGGCATGGCGTTCGGAGAGGAAAACGTCGTGGCGGGCGCCGTCGATAACTCGCACTTGTGAATCTTTCCCAAGTGTCGGGGCCCAACGCTGGATCTGGTCGACATCAAGCACGGTATCGGCCGTGTCGGCAGCGGGGGAGTACTCCTTGCCCAGGTATGAGTGCGAAGAGCACAGGGTCAGCGTTGGCACGCCGGTATCAACGTTGCCCTTGTGGATTTGTTCCTGTCCTTTAAGTACTGCCCGGATCCAGCCGAAGTACTTGCGGTGACCGACCAGCGGTTTCCAGGTGGTGTTGAAGCTCCATTCGCCGTGTTTGCTCTCGTGGATAGAGGTGCCATAGGTGCCCAGCCCGCCGCCCGGCAGTGGGATAGACGGGAAAATGGCTCCAAGCGTGTTCAGTACTGGGCGCAGGAGCTTCACCTGCCAGGTCGGGTACTGCAGGTCCAACCACGGGCTGTTGAGCGCGATTCCTTGAAGCAGTGCATGATCCGCGGGCGATTCTCGTCGTAAATGATCCGCCCACAGCGGAACAATCAACCCGCCAGTGGAGTGTGCGAGCACAACGACCGAGCCATGCTCGCGCGCGATGAGCCGCAGCGCCGTCGTGAGTTCCTCGAAGTAACGACGCATATCCAGCGTGAAGTGGAAGCGCTGGCCCTTCGTGTGCGCGCGGCCACAACGGCGCAGATCCAGCGCGTAAAAGGGGTAACCGCGTTCCACGAACTCGTCGGCAACATGGTTGTGGAAGAAGTAGTCCGACATGCCGTGGACCCACAGCACCGCGGGCTTATTGCTTGTCGACGACCTCACGTCCCGGACCAACACCGCCTCCGGTGCATGTCCCGTGTCGGGGTCCTTATCTAATTGCAGACGCGCATGCTCGTAATTTTTACCGAGCACGTCCGGTTTCCAGGTAAGTGTGTCGAGGGATGCTTCTTCTGTTTGATTCATGGGGCTGATGATACTGACCCGAAAGCGGGTGTGGGCCGTGTCATAATTCGGGCCTATGCACGTTCCGGTGCAGATAGACGTAGAATGTCTGTACTCCAAAAATTGTCGAAACACTATAAGGATGACTACGCATGTCTGACAACGGTGGTAATAAGTACGCGGACGAGGTGGACATCCTGCACGTTGGCGCTGGCATTATGAGCGCCACCCTGTGCTCGATGTTGCACGAACTGGAGCCCGAGTGGAGCCAGGTGATCTTCGAGCGCCTCGATGGTCCCGCCGAGGAATCCTCGTACGCGTTCAACAACGCTGGTACGGGTCACTCCGCTCTCTGCGAACTGAACTACACCCCGGAAAAGAACGGTCGAATCGACGTCTCTAAGGCGATGGCGATCAACGAGAAGTTCCAGGTCGCCCGCCAGTTTTGGTCCCACCAGGTAGAAAACGGTGTGATCAAGGACCCGCGCGCCTTTATCAACCCGGTGCCGCACGTTTCCTTCGCCCAGGGCGAAGACCAGATTGCATACCTGCGTAAGCGCTACGACAAGCTTTCTGCGAACCACATGTTCCCGGAGATGCAGTTCACCGATGACCGCGAGAAGTTCGCTGAGAAGCTGCCGCTGATGGCGCAAGGCCGCGACTTCGACGCTGAGCCGGTCGCAATTTCCTGGACTGATGCCGGCACTGACATCAACTACGGTTCCCTGACCAAGCAGTTCCTGGAGTCCGCTCAGGAAAGCGGCACCAAGATCCGCTACGGCCACGAAGTGCTCAACCTCAAGCGTGAGGGCAACTTCTGGAAGGTCACCGTGAAGAACGTTCGCACCGGTGACAAGCAGGTCGTCCGTGCACGCTTCGTGTTTATCGGCGCTGGTGGCTACGCCCTGGACCTGCTGCGCAAGGCAGGCGTTCCAGAGGTTCACGGCTACGCGGGCTTCCCGATCTCCGGTTTGTGGCTCAAGACCACCAACCCGGAACTCGTCCAGCAGCACAAGGCAAAGGTGTATGGCAAGGCCAAGGTCGGTGCTCCGCCGATGTCCGTTCCGCACCTGGACCTGCGCGTTGTCGATGGCGAAGAGTCCCTGCTCTTCGGCCCATACGGCGGCTGGACCCCGAAGTTCTTGAAGGAAGGCTCCTACCTGGACCTGTTCAAGTCCATCCGTCTGGACAACATCCCGTCCTACCTCGGTGTCGCGGCAACCAATATCGGCCTGGTCAAGTACCTGGTTGAAGAGGTTTTCCGTAACTTCGACGGCAAGATGGACGTGCTGCACGAGTACTACCCGATGGCAGACGGCAAGGACTGGGACGTTGTCGTCGCCGGCCAGCGCGTGCAGGTGATCAAGCCGGCAGCATTCCCGCGTTTCGGCACCTTGGAGTTCGGTACCGCTCTGGTCAACGACCAGAACGGCACCATCGCGGGCATCCTCGGCGCATCCCCGGGCGCGTCGATTACCCCGGCTGCGATGCTCGAGCTGTTGGAGCGTTGCTTCGGCGAGCGCATGATCGAGTGGGCTGACAAGCTCCACGAGATGTTCCCCACGTACGGCAAGTCGCTCAAGCACGACCAGAAGGCGTACGAGGAGCAGTGGGCATGGACCCAGAAGACGCTGAAGCTCGAGGATTAATCCCCGCGCTCAACTGAACTAGCTGCCCTACGTCCCGCAGAAGGTGACGTAGGGCAGTTGTCCTTCCGGCCGGGCCATCCATTCGGGCCCGGCCTGCTCGTTGTACGGGTCGGATACTGCCGCGAGCAGTTCGTTGTAATTCGCGTAATCACCGTGCAACTCAGCGGCGTCTATCGCGTCCTGCAGCATGTGGTTGCGCGGGACGAAGATCGGTCCTGGATCGCCGTTGATGCCGTGTTCGCGGTTGTAGGTGGTGATGTCGGTGGCGTTGTTGAGCCCCTCGTGGTCGTCGCCGATCCAACGCTGCCACGCCTCGTCCCAGGTTGGCTGGACTGTTTTGATGTAGGCGTCAACATAATCCTGGCCCAGTAAGGGGTAAAGCGCCTCTGCCAGGCGAGCCATGTTCCAGGCGATGATGCTCGGTTGGTTGCCAAAGGCGTAGCGGCCTTGCCTGTCGATAGATGAAAACGACGCTGCGGCATCGAAGCGCTCAGTGAACGCGCATGGCCCGTAGTCGATCGTTTCGCCTGAGAGTGTCACGTTGTCGGTGTTCATTACCCCGTGGACGAAACCGATGCGCATCCAGTGCGCAACCAGGTTGAAGTGGCGGCGGGTGACGGTTTCGAGCAGGTCGGCTGCATTGTCGAAACCGGCAGCGGTGACGATCTGGCGTACAAGGTCCTCGGATTGCGTTGCCGCGTACTGGACGCTGCCGACACGAAGATGGCTTTTCGCCACGCGGACCACGATGCCGCCGGGTACGGCGCCGTTTTGGCGGATCACCTTTTCGCCGGTGGTAAGTACTGCGAGGGAACGTGTCGTCGGTACGCCGACGGCGTGCATGAACGTAGAGACGAGGTGTTCGCGCAACATCGGGCCGATCGCACCGACGCCGTCAGATCCACGCCGTGAAAACACTGTCAGGCCGGATCCTTTGAGTTGGATCTCGTGGCCGGCGATGTTGCCGAGCAGCAACGCGCGGCCGTCGCCAAGCAATGGCACAAACTGACCGAACTGATGGCCCGCATATGCCAATGCGTGCCCGCCCTGGGCGCCGGTAAGCCAGGCGAGGCCGTCGCTGCTACGCAACCAAGCGACATCGAGCCCAAGTTCTTGTGCGAGAGGCTCGTTGAGAGCAACCATCTGCGGGTTCTCAAACCTTCTGCCTGGTTCAGCGTGGGCGAGCTCGGGCAGGTTCTCGGCGAATGTGTGGTCGAGCTGGGGTCGTGTCATGGTGCCACCCTAGACTGTGTCGCTATGACGAAAGGCCACATCACTCTTGTCGGCGGCGGCCCAGGCGCATGGGACCTGCTCACCATCCGAGGCTTGCGCGCGCTGGAAGCAGCGGACGTAATCCTTGCGGATCACCTTGGGCCGGCCGCGGAGCTTGAGGATTTTCTGGATCTGACCGGCAAAGAAGTCGTGGACGTGGCCAAGTTGCCCTACGCGCGCCAGGTCGCGCAGGAGCGTATCAACGAGATGCTGGTGTCCTATGCGCGTGAGGGCAAGCAGGTCGTGCGGCTCAAAGGCGGCGACCCGTACGTGTTCGGTCGCGGCTTTGAGGAGCTGCAGGCATGCGCGGCTGCCGGTCTTGAGTGCTCGGTAATCCCGGGCGTGACGTCCGCGGTGTCCGTTCCTGCGGCGGCAAACGTGCCCGTGACGCAACGCGGGGTGACGCATGCGTTCACCGTGGTGTCGGGACACTTGCCGCCGGAGCATCCCAAGTCGCTCGTGGATTGGTCCGCGCTTGCACAGGTCGGCGGCACCATCGTGGTGGTGATGGGGGTGCGCAACGTGCGTGCGATCGTCGAGAAGCTGCTGGAGGCATCGCTGTCCCCGGATACGCCCGCAGCGGTGATCCAGGAAGGCGAAACCGACGCGCAGCGCGTGTTCTTCGCTACCGCGGCCACCCTGCCGGATGTGATGGAGAACAACGATGTGACCTCACCTGCCGTGTACGTGTTTGGGGAGGTCGCAGGCCTTGCGCACACTGGATAGTCTGATTTGGGACACGGCCGATGTTGCTCAGGCTGAGACAGTCCTCGTGTGCAACGACCCGACACTCGATCTCACCCGCACCGCACTCGCTGCTGGGGCGAAGGTTGTGTTTTTGGACTCCGACTACTCACGCTGCCAGGAAGCAGCGTCGCTCGGTGCGGAGATTGCGGGCGATATGCGTATCGACGACTACCTTGCCGGTTCTTCAGGCACAGCCGTTGCCATTGGGGAGATGCCGAAGTCCCTGGCGCGGCTGGACTACCTGGCACGCTCGATTGCGGGAGCTGGGTTTGCTTCGGCGCGAGTGGTGTTCGGCGCGAACAATAAACACTTGTCTCGTGGCATGAATGTGGTGCTGGGCGAATCGTTCGACCAGGTGGCGGCCTCCCGTGGGCGCGGGAAGTTTCGCTGTCTTGTGGCGTCTGGGCCGCGCGAGGTGTCCTATGAGCCCGTACGCGGCGATGGACTTGTCGCCATCGGAGGCGTGTTCTCAGGGGCGAAGCCCGACCGTGGTGGGGAACTGCTGCGCTCCTGCCTGCCGGCAGAGCCTGGACGACTGTTGGACCTGGGGTGCGGCAACGGCTCTGTCACGCGTGGCTTGGAGGCAGTGGCCACAGACGCTGACGCAGACGCGGTGCTCTCCGCCCGCGCCATCGGCCTGAATGCGACCTGGGATGATGCAGGCTCACAGTTCCCGGACGGCTCCTTCGACACCATTGCGCTCAACCCACCGTTCCACGACGGGACCACCGTCGACGCAACCCTCGTCCAGCACCTCCTCGACGCCTCCAAGCGACTACTCGCGCCGGGCGGCACGCTCTACCTGGTCCACAATTCGCACCTGCGTTACCGCGGCGAGGTGGAGCAAAGGTTCGGCGCCGTGGAGCAGGTCACCCGCGATAAGACCTTCACGGTCCTGCGTGCTTCACTCTAGAGTGTGGTACCGTATTGCGGTACCACTCGGAGGAGGTTGTGATGTCTATCAGTGCATCTGAAGCGCGGCGCACGCTATATCCGCTCATCGAGCGTGTGAACAATGATCGCGATCCCGTTGAAATCGTGTCGCGTCACGGTAATGCAGTATTGATGGCTGCAGATGACTACGCGGCATGGGTTGAGACTGCCTACCTGTTTAAGTCGCCAGAGAATGCTCGACGCCTGACTCAGGCCTACGAGGAAGCACTCAACGGGGCGGTGGCCGAACACGACATCGACCTGGACGCGTAATGCGGCTTGTGTGGACCACCAACGCGTGGGAGGACTACCTGTACTGGCAGGGCAACGACAAGAAAACGCTGAGACGAGTCAACCAGCTTCTGCGCGACACCTTAAGGGATCCGTTTGAAGGCATAGGGAAACCCGAACCGCTGAAGTACGGAGCTGAAGGGGCGTGGTCGAGGAGGATCACGCAAGAACACCGCTTGGTCTATACGGTCGCTGGGACAGATTTGGTGATTCTCCAAGCCCGGTACCACTACTAACCCAGCAGCTTCGGCAGGGCGTTGGCGGCGGTGTCCTCGATGACCACGTCGGCGATATGCGACAGGTCCGTGCGCATCGGGGTGACCTCAATGATGGGGATTTCGCGCGCGTGCGCCATTAGAGGCAGGCCAGCGGCGGGGTAGACCACGCCAGAAGTGCCGACGATGATCAACGCGTCAGCGGTGCGCATGCGACGCTCCGCCTCCTTCCACTCAGCTTGGGGCAACATCTCGCCGAACCACACCACGCCGGGACGCACCGGCCCGCCACATAACGGGCACTGGGGCGGAGTGATCGTCGGGACAGGCTCCTCGGGCAGTGGGATTGGGTCGGTGTAGGGCTCGTCGCAAAGCGAACAGCGAAACGCGAAGAGCGAGCCGTGCAGGTGGACGACATTGTCGCTGCCAGCACGCTCGTGAAGGTTGTCGATGTTTTGCGTGGTTACCGTCGTCTTCGGCGATTGCGCGATGGCGAGATGTCCTGCATTTGGCTCGGCGCGCTGGGCGAGTTGGGCGCGCCAGAGGTACCAGGCGAGCATTGTGTCCGGGTCGGTGTGCCAGGCGTCGATAGACGCCATGGCCTGCGGGTCCACGTTCTCCCACAACCCGGTTTGTGCGTCGCGATAGGTCACAAGGCCACTGTCGGCGCTCATGCCGGCGCCGGTGAAGACCTCGATACGGCTGGCGTCGGTGAGTAGTGCGCGGGCGTTGTCGATTGTGGTCATGGTTTAAACGCTACCGGGAGAAGCAAAGGAGCGTGTTCTTTGTCACAAACCGTGTGCGCGCTTTAGACTCTTCGAGATCGACAGACATCTAACAGAGAGGTGGCCGCCGATGGCGATTGAATTCAACATGATCCAAACCATCGGCTTCGCCGTGCTCCTGCTCGTCGTTGGACGCTGGCTGCGCAACAACGTGGCGTTCTTTGAGCGCTTCGCCATCCCAGCGCCGGTGATCGGCGGGTTCCTTTTCGCCCTGTTCAACCTGGTGTTCAAACTCACCGGTTGGGTGGACATCACCTTCGACACCACCCTGCAGGGCTTCTTCATGACGATGTTCTTCACCACCGTCGGCTTCGGCGCCAGTGTCGCGCTTCTTGGCAAAGCCGGCAAAATGGTCACCCGCTTCCTTCTCGTCGCCTCTGTGCTGGTGGTGCTACAGAACCTTCTTGCGGTGCTGCTCGCGCCGATTGTGGACATTCCCTCCGCGCTCGCGCTGATGACCGGATCCGTTTCCATGACCGGCGGCCACGGTGTTTCCGGTGGTATGGCCCCGCTCGTGGAGGCGCAGGGTGTGGAGCGCGCAGAAACCGTCGCCTACACCGCAGCAACGTTCGGCCTGCTGATGGGCTCGCTCATAGGCGGGCCTGTCGGCGACCGTCTGATCAAACGCAACCGCCTTCAATCCAGCGGCACCCGCAATGTCGACGTGGACGATAGTTTGCTCACTGCGTATCGACGAGACCTGCGCAGCGACCAGGTCATGCAAGCCTTCATCGTCATCCTCATCGCGATGTTTATCGGCACCTACATCACCGACGGCATCAACTGGATCATCAGCCAGTTCACCGACAAAGCCGCCTTCCCGAACTACCTGGGTGCCATGCTCGTCGGCATTCTGTTCCGCTACATCTCAGACACGCGCAACCAGCGCCAGTACCACGAGTTTGTGCCCACACAAGAGGTGGAGATCATCGGCAGTGTTGCGCTCGCACTTTTCCTCGCGCAAGCACTGATGACGATCAAACTGTGGGAACTGGCAGACCTTGCCATCCCGCTTGTCATTCTGCTCATCGCCCAGACCGTGCTGATGCTCCTCTTCGCCCGCTTTGTCACATTCCGAGCGATGGGCAGCGACTACGACGCCGCCGTCCTGTCCGCCGGCCACTGCGGTTTTGGCATGGGCGCAACCCCCAACGGTGTGGCCAACATGGAGTCGGTGGTGCAGAAGTACTCGCCGTCGCGCCTAGCGTTTTTCGTTTTACCAATCGTCGGCGGGATGTTCATCGACTTCGTCAACATCCTCGTGGTGACGGTGTTCCTCAACGTGCTGTAGCCGTTAGATAAACACAAACAGGAGACAGACCACCAGGACTGCGACGACGCTTGTCATCACACGCCACAGGTAACGCTTGCCCGGCGCGTGTGCCGTGTTGACCGAGATCTTGCCCGGGGCCTGCGGCAGCACCGCGGCGACCATTGGGTCGTTCGGCTCCTTGTAGGTGCCCATGCCACCCTGCATCCGCAGCAGGTGGTTGCGTTGTTGCTCCGCTTCGTCGGGCTCGATGCCGTCCTTGGCCGTGGTCATGCGGATTGCTACGACGACGATGTAGACGGTGAATGCGATCCACAGTGCGATCTCCAGCCAGAACGGCAGCGAGATGTCCGGCAGCATCATCGAGACGTTGGTCAGCGCGAACAAGACCGCCATAGCGAGGAGGGTCTTCGACATGAAATCGGCTGTGGCATCGCAAAGCTTCTCGACGCGCGCCGCCGCCGTCTCCGAATACGGCAACGCCTTGTCCTCCGGTACGTCCACGGTCTGTCGTGCGAGGGTTTTCGGCGGCAGGCACGCGAGCATCGATATGGAGATGACGATGCCGATTGTGATCAAGAACGTCGCGTGAAGCAGGGTTTTCGGTTCGAATCCGTCCGCGTCGCCGTTGACGTTGAAATGGACCGGCACCGGGTCGGGGATCGCATCCCAGCGCAGGAGGATATACGCGAACGCGGCTGCGTAGGCCAGGGCAGCGAGGGCATAGCGACGGTAATGGGCAGGCATGTAGGCGATCTTAGACACAACCCAAAAGACGATATCGGGATTTGGCGCACAGGGCGGATAGCGACCTGCGGGTTTGCAAACGCGGCACCTTCAAAACCCGATATCGGAATTTAGGCTGTGGATAACAGTCGCGAAGTTATCCACAAAAACGGGCGGGGTCTTCCGCCGACACGGGATCTCTGCAATCGTTGTGGCATGGATATGGGGAGGCAACGGGAGATCCTGAGCAAGGTGATCGACCGCAGGGATACACAATCAGGCAGGGCAGTGGCGTTGTCGACAAGGCATGCGATGCTACAGGCCGACTTTCGGACGTTGGCGTTTTACGAAAAGCGCTGGGTGCAGGCGGTCGCAGCAGGTCAAGCGGCGCGGAAGGCGGCGCTCGCCGGCAGGTCTGCAGCACGCGTGCTGGGGATGTGGCTGGTAACTACCGACCCCAACGAACCTGTAGAGCTTGTGCTGCCCAGTGGCAAGGCGCCGTCGAGGAAACAATGGCCAGCAAACACCGTCTACCACGAAGCGCGTAACCGCGCGGCCGTGATCAAGCACTTTGACACATTGCGCGTTACCGACGAGCTGACCACCGCGTTCGAGATCGCTCTGCGCCACGGGTTCAGGGAGGGGCTGGTGGCGATGGACTGGGTGCTCAAACACCACACCGATCGTGCGACCGTGGAGGCGGAAGCCGACAAGCTCGGACGGGTCAAGGGGATAGGTGTGTTGCGGAAAGTGCTGCGATACGCGGTGGATAACTCGCGGTCGCCGTTCGAATCGTACGCACGCGCGGTGCTGATCGAGCGGGTGGCTGACGGTTGGATCGTCAACGGCATGTTCGCCGGCTACGAGGTGGACCTACGCCTCGGGGCACTGATCTTGGAGATCGACGGGGATTACAAATACGACGGGGTCACGTTTAAGAAAACTGACGAGACGCTGCGACAAGAGCGCAAGCGGGAGAAACATCTGCTCAAACGTGGTGTGTTCCTGCTCAGGGCGTCGCCGCATGATCTGTTGTTTAAGGAAGGCGAGTTTGTCGACGACGCCCGCGCCCTGCTCGCCCTCGCCCAGGCGCGAGAAGCAGAAAACGGGGCAGCACACACCCAGGCGGCGTGACACCTACACACGCATGGTCAGCAGCGTGCCGTCGACAGACACGTCGAAGCCCGCAGCCACGGACAGGTCCACGACCTCCGAAGCAGACGACGCGTCGTGTGGCGCCAGTACCCGGGCCAGCTCGCCCTTGTACTTCTTGTTGAAGTGGCTGACCACCTTGCCGGTGTCGGCCTGTTCCACGCGGATGGTCAGCGCGCCGGGCACAGGGCCGAGGTTCTGGTAGGCGCCGGAGCGCATGTCGATGACAAAGCCGCAGTCTGCAAGTGCATCCGTCACGGCGGAGCCCCACCAGGCGCGCAACGTTTTGCCGTCCAGTTTCATTCCGGCGGACAGGCGGTAGCGGGGGATGAGGTCGCCTGCCCGAACCACGCCGAACAGCGCGGAGCCAACGGCAAGGTGCGATAGCGCATCGGCGGACAACGTGGAGGCATCGAGCGAGTCGTACAGCACACCCGTGTAGCGCTTGATGGCAGGCATCACCGGATTGTCACGCAACGTGAGGTTTTCCTCCGCCTCTGCCTGCTTGGAGGCGGGGGTGTCGACGAGGGTGTGGGTGAGTTCGTCGAGAAGCGAATTGCGAATGGGATCCAACGACGGAAACGACAACGCCATCGCCGCGTCGGTGCCGCCGGGCGCTTTGGTTTCGGAAGGAGGGAGGACGATCAGCATGACGAACAAGCTACCGGGTAAACTGCCCCGCATGATTACTCGCCTGTCCACGCTGTTCCTGCGCACTCTGCGCGAAGACCCGGCCGACGCTGAAGTGCCGAGCCACAAACTCCTTGTCCGTGCTGGTTACGTCCGCCGTGCCGCGCCGGGCGTGTACTCCTGGCTGCCGCTTGGTCTGCGTGCGCTGCGCAAGATCGAGGGTGTGGTGCGCGAGGAGATGGACGCAATGGGTGGCCAGGAACTGCTGTTCCCGGCACTGCTGCCGCGCGAGCCCTACGAGGCGACGAACCGCTGGACCGAATACGGCGATGACCTGTTCCGCCTGAAGGACCGCAAGGGTGCGGACATGCTGCTCGGCCCGACGCACGAGGAGATGTTCACTACGGCGGTGAAGGACCTGTACTCGTCGTACAAGGATTTCCCGGTCACGCTGTACCAGATTCAGACGAAGTACCGCGACGAGGCACGTCCGCGCGCGGGCATCCTTCGCGGGCGTGAGTTTGTGATGAAGGATTCCTACTCCTTCGACATGTCGGACGAGGGCCTGGATGAGTCGTATGCAAACCACCGTGCGACCTACCAGCGCATCTTCGACCGTGTGGGACTGAAGTACGAGATCTGCCAGGCCACCTCCGGTGCCATGGGTGGCTCCGCATCCGAGGAGTTCCTCGCGTACTCCGACAACGGCGAGGACACTTTCGTGGTGTCCACCGCAGGCGATTACGCCGCCAACGTCGAGGCCGTGACCACGGTCGCTCCGGAAGCCCGTGCGGTCGAAGGGCTGCCTGAGGCTGTCGAGCACGACACCCCGAAGTCCGAGACCATCGCGGCACTCGTGGAGTGGGCGCAGAGCGCAGGAGTGCTTATCGACGACCGCCCTGCCGAAGCCTCCGACACGCTGAAGTGCATGATGATCAAGGTCAACGACCCGCGTGCCGTGGATGAGGACGGCAAGCCGGTCGGCCCGCAGCTGGTGGGCGTGCTCATCCCGGGTGACCGCGAACTGGACGAGAAGCGCCTGGAATCATCGCTCGAGCCGGCGACCTTCGAGTTGGCAAGCGACGAAGACTTTGCCAAGAATGATTTCCTGGTCAAGGGCTACGTTGGCCCGCGTGCGCTCCAGGCCAACGGTGTGCGTGTGCTCGCAGACCCGCGTGTGGTCGAAGGCTCCGCGTGGATCACCGGTGCGGACGCTCCGCAGAAGCACGTCGTCGGACTGGTCGCTGGTCGCGACTTCACTGTCGATGGCTACATCGAGGCCGCCGAGATCAAGGAAGGCGACCCGTCGCCGTCCGGCAACGGCACCGTGAAACTCGCCCGCGGCATCGAACTGGGCCACATCTTCCAGCTGGGCCGCAAGTACACCGAAGCCATGGACGTGCAGATCCTGGACGAAAACGGCAAGCGTGCCGTGCCGACCATGGGTTCCTACGGCATCGGTATCTCTCGCATGCTCGCTGTGGTGGCGGAGCAGCGCCACGACGACAAGGGCCTGGTCTGGCCGGTGGAGATCGCCCCGTACCAGGTGCATGTGGCTGTGGCGAACAAGGACGCTGCTGCGCTCGAGGCAGGCGACCGCATCGCTGCAGAACTCTCCGACGCCGGGCTCGAGGTGCTTTTCGACGACCGCCCGAAGGTCTCCCCAGGCGTCAAGTTCAAGGATGCGGAACTGCTCGGCATGCCGTTCATCGTGATCCTGGGCCGCGCATTCGCAGACGGCATCGTCGAGCTGCGTATCCGCGGTGGTGAGACTCTCGAAGTCCCTGCCGACGAGATCGTGGCGAAGGTCCAGGAGCTGGTCGCAGAGCGCCGCGGCTAGGCGATAAATCTGGGTGTGAAGGCTAGGCCCGCTGGGCGTGGGCGGCGAGTTGGATTGCCGCCTTGCGCCACTGCTTGGTCTCTGCGTGAGCGGCGGCGTAGCGCCACTGTTTGACAAGGTCACCGTGCATCGTTTCGACGAGCGCGGTGGCCTCTTGCGTTGTCTGGGGGTCGTTGTAGCCGTCCGCGAGGGTGTATCCGGCGGCGGGAACTAACGCCTGATCGTCTGTGTCGCCGAGCAGTTCCGTAAGCGCCTCGGTGCGTTCGTGGGACGCCTCGCGCAGCTCGCTAATGCGGGTGCGCAAAGCCTCGTCGGCATGGGCGAGCGCGAGGCCGAGGCCGTAATACATCGCGTTTTCGCGAGCGAGGAGGTCGGCGGCGGATTGGGTCGCGGCGTCGTCGTCAAGCGGGCCCTCGAGAGTGATCTCGACTGGAGTGAGCGCAAGCGCATCGATGGCTTGGGCTACTACGAGGTCAACCGAATCGTCAGGCACCTTGTCGGCGGCGGTGACGGTGTGCTCCAAAAGGGCTGCGCCGTCCGCGGCTGCCGGAAGGTCGGTGTCGCCATACCCGACGTTGCAGGACTGCGGGGTCTGTCCAGTTTCGTCCGTGCCGCACAGGCGCAGTGCTTCGTCTTGAAGCTGCGCGCTCTGGAACTTGCGCAGTTCCGCCCACTCGGGGTGCTCCCCGAACACCCAATCAGCGGAGGCTTGCTTGGCCAGCGACATGATCTCGCCGTTGGCGCGAGGGCCGACAACATCCATCACTGTGCAACTGGTCAGGAGCAGTACAGCTGGCAAAACAAGCAGTTTCTTCACCCGCTGCACGTTACACGCTAGGTTTGACGCATGGCATTTCCCACAAATAACGAACTTGAACAATTGGTCGCCCCTGTCGTGAAGGCGTACGCGATGGACATTGAGAACATTCGCACCGTCAAGGCGGGGAAGAAATCGCAGGTCGTTATTGCGCTCGACTCGGATACGCACCCGACGCTGGATGAGTTGGAGGAAGTGTCCAATGAGCTATCAACGCTTTTCGACGACCTCGAGCAGCGCGGGGAAGTCAACTTCGGCGCCGGATACACGCTTGAACTGACCACCCCTGGTGTGGATATGCCGCTGACGCAGCCGCGACACTTCCGTCGCAACCAGGGCCGTCTGATTAAGGCGGGTGAGCAGAAGTGGCGCATCGCCGCACTGGATGAGGCGCAGGAGCATGTTGCGCTGGTGCGTTCGTCGAAAAAGGGCGATGAGGTGCGAATTGCACCGGTTTCAGAAATTGCTGGTGCAGTGGTAGAAATTGAGTTCAACGCGCCGCCAGCAGCAGAAGTTGAGCTGGCGGATCAGACGTTTGCAGAGCTCGAAGCCGCAGCGGCGGCACAGGAAGGAAACAAGTGAATATCGACTTGAACGCGCTGAAAACCATCGAAGAGCAGCAAGGCATTTCGATGGAGGATCTGCTGACCACCATCGCAAACGCGTTGCTGTTTTCATACCGCGAGTTCAAGGAGGAAAGCGGTACGGAGCGTTCCAAGGCGCGTGTGGACATTGACACCGAAACGGGCGACGTTGCCGTTATCGTCAGCGAGCTCGACGCCGAAGGCGAAGTCATCTCTGAATACGACGACACGCCGGTGAACTTCTCCCGAATCGGTGCCGTTGCGGTGCGCGACGCTATCAAGGGGCGCCTGCGTCAGGCGGAGGCTGGCCGCGTTTACGGCGAGTACGCCGAACTCGAGGGCCAGATTGTCTCTGGGCTGGTCCAGCGCGATGCCCACGCAGAGGCGCGCGGCATCAGCATCGTCCAGCTCGGTACGGAGGCAGACCCGCAGGACGGCATCCTGCTGCCGGCAGAGAAGATCCCGGGCGAAGTGTTGCGCCACGGCGATCGCATCAAGGCTTACGTCGTTGGTGTGAACAAGGGGGATAAGCGCGTGCAGGTCAACCTGTCGCGCACGCACCCCGAGTTGGTTCGAGGCCTGTTCGCACTCGAGGTGCCGGAGGTAGCCGACGGTTCGGTAGAGATTGTCAGCATCGCGCGCGAGGCAGGTCACCGCTCCAAGGTTGCAGTGCGCGCAACTGTCAAGGGTGTCAACGCCAAGGGTGCCTGCATCGGGCCTCGAGGAGCGCGCGTGACCAACATCATGCAGCAGCTAGGCGGCGAAAAGATCGACATCATCGATTGGGATGCGGACCCGGCGAAGTACGTCGGTAACTCCCTGGCCCCCTCGAAAGTGGTGGATGTCACGGTGCTCGATGCGGATATGCAAGCGGCTCGCGTGACGGTGCCGGACTATCAGCTCTCCTTGGCCATCGGCAAGGAAGGCCAAAACGCCCGCCTGGCCGCCCGCCTGACCGGCTGGAAGATCGACATCCGCTCCGACGCTGATATCGCCGACGACGAATAAGGTCTTTGCCAACGTTTATGAAACCCGCAGGAAGTACAGATTCTGCGGGTTTTCGCGTACAGTGTCTAACGGCTTTGCGTCCGCACGTTGGGTGCGGCGGCCCACCACGCACACGAGTGCGCCGGTGTGAGACATAACGGCACAGTGTTAGACGGCAGATAGGTTGCGGGAAGGATGCGAATGAGCGGAATGCGTAAGCACCCCATCCGCACACGTACCTGTATTGCTACCCGAGAAACTCACCCCGACGTCGAACTGTTGCGCGTGGTCGCCGATCCGGACGTGCCGGGGAAGATCCTCGCCGACCCGGACCGGAAACTGCCTGGTCGGGGAGCATGGATTACCCCGTCGTTGGACGCAGTCGAGCTGGCGGAACAACGCCGCGCCTTTGGGCGAGCGCTCCGTCTGTCTGCGAAAGTAGACCTAGGTCATGTACGTACGTACCTCGCCTCGTCGCAAAGCAGAAGCGCCGAGGCGGTCGACCCAGAGAATGAAGGAAAGACCGAACACTGATGAGTACGCAACCATGAAGCAGCATCAGCGATGAAAGTCACTGACCACGTCTAGGGGCCGGTAGCCGAAGGGCACTGGGCTCCTAGCATGAACAACAAGGAGACATGTGTCCGGAAAGCTACGCGTACACGAGTTGGCTAAGCAGCTCGGCGTAACAAGTAAGGAATTACTCGCAACCCTGAAAGAACAGGGTGAGTTTGTGAAGACGGCGTCGTCGACCATTGAGCCGCCTGTCATCAAGAAGATGAAGGCGCACTACGCCAAGCTCAATGGCGGTGGCGCAGACGACAACGAAAAGAAGGAAGCACCGACTCCGGCAAAACCGCCGTTGAAGAAGCCTGGCCAGAACCGTGCCAAGCCCGCAGCGCCGAAGCCTGCCGGTTCCGCACCAAAGCCGGGCGAGGCTGCGAAGCCGAAGCCGGCTCCGGCTGCTCCGAAGGCACCGGCTGCGAAGCCTGCTGGTGCGTCGGCACCGAAGCCGGGCGCACCGAAACCAGGTGCGCCGAAGCCTGCAGCGCCGAAGCCTGCCGGTTCCGCACCAAAGCCGGGCGCACCTAAACCCGCAGCTCCAAAGCCTGCAGCGCCGAAGCCGGCTGCTGCGAAGAAGGACGGCCCGACTCCGGGCGGTATGCCTCGCCCGATGCCGAAGCCTGGTGGACGCCCGCGCGTTGCTAACAACCCGTTCTCGTCCAATACCGGCGGTGGGCAGCGCCCGCCGCGTCCGGGTGGACGTCCGGGGCAGGGTCGCGGTGGCCAGGGCCAGGGCGGCCCACGCCCGGGTGGTGCCCGTCAGGGTGGCGGCAACCGTCCGTCCCCGGCGGATATGCCGGCAGGTCCGTCGCCGACACAAATGCCTGCGAAGGCTGCACCGGCTGGTGGCCGCGGCGGTGGCCGTGGTCGTGGCCGTGGTGGCCAGAACGGGCCACAGCGTGGCGGTTTCGGCGGACCGGGTGGCGGTTTCCGCGGTCGCGGCGGACGTCGCGGCGGTACCGCAGGTGCATTCGGCCGTCCGGGTGGTGCACCCGGCAAGCGCCGCAAGTCCAAGGGCCAGAAGAGGGCTGAGTACGAGGAGATGCACAAGCCGAACGTCATCGGTGGCGTTCGTCTCCCCGACGGCGGTGGCAAGACCGTTCGCCTGCGCCAAGGCGCGACCCTGTCTGACCTCGCTGAGAAGATCAACACCGATGCATCGTCGCTGGTGCAGGCGCTGTTCAACCTCGGTGAGATGGTGACGGCAACGCAGTCCGTGTCTGAGGACACCCTGCAGCTGCTCGGCGCTGAGATCAACTACGAGGTCCAGATTGTCTCGCCGGAGGACGAGGACCGCGAACTGCTTGAGTCCTTCGACCTGCAGTTCGGTGAGGACGAAGGCGGCGAAGAGGAGCTCGAGCAGCGTCCTCCAGTGGTCTCCGTCATGGGTCACGTCGACCACGGTAAGACCCGCCTGTTGGACTCCATCCGCAAGGCAAACGTGGGTCGTGGCGAGGCCGGCGGTATTACCCAGGGCATTGGTGCATACCAGACCGAGGTCACCCTCGACGGCCACCCGCGTAAGATCACGTTCCTGGATACCCCGGGCCACGAGGCGTTTACCGCCATGCGTGCCCGTGGTGCGAAGTCGACCGACTTGGCCATCCTCGTGGTGGCAGCGGACGACGGCGTCATGCCGCAGACCGTTGAGGCGATTAACCACGCCAAGGCTGCGGAACTGCCGATCGTGGTTGCAGTGAACAAGGTGGATAAGCCGGAGGCTTCCCCGGAGAAGATCCGTGGCCAGCTCACCGAGTACGGCCTCGTGCCGGAAGAGTACGGCGGCGACACCATGTTCATTGACATCTCCGCGAAGCAGGGCACCGGTATCGACAACCTGCTGGAGGCTGTGCTCCTGACCGCAGATGCGGCGCTTGAGCTCACGGCGAACCCAGACATGGACGCACAAGGTATTGCCATCGAGTCCCACCTGGACCGTGGCCGTGGCCCGGTGTCCACCGTCATCGTGCAGCGCGGCACCCTACGCGTCGGTGACTCGATTGTCGTCGGCGGCAACTTCGGTCGCGTGCGTCGCATGGTCGACGAGTGGGGCGAGGACGTGGAAGAGGCAGGCCCGTCCCGTCCGGTCCAGGTCCAGGGCCTCAACGGTGTTCCTGGCCCGGGTGACAACCTGCTCGTGGTCGAGGATGACCGCGTTGCTCGTCAGATTGCTGCACAGCGTGATGCTCGTCAGCGCGCTGCTATGCAGGCACGTCGTAAGAAGCGTGTGTCTCTGGAGAACCTGGATCAGGCTCTCAAGGAGCGCAGCCAGCTCAACCTCATCCTCAAGGGCGACAACGCCGGTTCGGTGGAAGCCCTCGAGGAGGCGCTGCTCAAGATCGAGGTCGACGACGAGGTGCAGGTCAACATCATCGACCGTGGCGTCGGTGCTGTGACCCAGACCAACGTCACCCTCGCGGCGGCATCCGACGCCATCATCATTGGCTTCAACGTCCGCGCGGACGGCAAGGCCACGGAAGAGGCGAATGCCGAAGGCGTGGAGATCCGCTACTACTCGGTCATCTACCAGGCGATCGAGGATGTGGAGCAGGCGCTCAAGGGCATGCTCAAGCCGATCTACGAAGAGCGCGACCTGGGCGAAGCCGAGATCCGTCAGATCTTCAAGGCTTCCGCAGTCGGCCTCATCGCAGGTTGCATGGTTACCGAGGGCAAGGTCAAGCGCGGTGCGAAGCTGCGCCTGGTCCGCGACGGCAACGTCATTACTCCGGATGCGTCGATCGATTCGCTGCGCCGCGAGAAGGACGACGTCAACGAGGTAGCCAAGGGCTACGAGTGCGGCATGGTGCTGTCCTACCCGGATATCCAGGTGGGCGACATCATTCAGACCTACGAGATGGTCGAGGTTCCGCGCGACTAGTCGTCGCAAAGCAATTGCTTATCGACGAAACCCCCGCCCCGCACGCACGTGCTCGGCGGGGGTTACACTATGCAGAAGTTTTGAGGAGGAGTGACATGGCTGATAACACCCGCGCCCAGCGGTTGGCAAAGCAGATTCAGACGATTGTTGCTTCCGCGATTGAGCGGGAGATTAAGGACCGCCGGCTGGAGTTGGTCACTGTGACCGACACCCGAGTCACCGGGGACCTTCATGACGCCACCATTTATTACACAGTGCGTGGCCAAGAGATCGACGACGAACCTGACTACGAGCAGGCCGCTGAGGCGCTCAACCGTGCTCGCGGGCAGATCCGCAAGATCGTGGGAGATCAGCTTTCGGTTCGGTTCACGCCGACCATCTCGTTTGAGCGCGATACCGTGCCGGAAGCTTCCGCGCACATGGAGGAGCTGCTCAACCGTGCCCGCGCGCGTGACGAGGAGCTAGCAAAGCTGCGCGCAAATGCGAAGCCGGCTGGCGATGCTGACCCGTACAAGCGCTCCGGTGAAGGGGAGTAGTGCCCTGAACAGCCAGCTGTTTGCGGAGCATGCTCCGCTATTTGCCGAGGTTGCCGAGCGTATCCGCGCTGCGGACCGCGTCAACGTGGTCGCACACATCAACCCCGATGCGGATGCGATCGGGTCGGCGTGTGCGCTCGCAAAGGGGCTCACGGTGCTTGGTATCGACAACGACGTTTACATTGGCCAGCCGTTGCCGCACCCGGCGAATATGCGCACCATCCCGGGAGTCGATGAGATCATCTACGGCGAAACTTTGCCGGAGGATGGCCTTGTTGTCACCGTGGATTGTGCCTCCGCAGATCGCACAGGAGCATTCCTGGTCGATGTTACGGATAACCCGTCGCGCGTTGTTGTCATCGATCACCACAACACCAACCCCGGTTTCGGTGACATGAATTTGATCGTCGAGTCCGAATCGACCACAACGATGATCCGCGAGTTGCTTGATCATCTTGGGGTGGAGCTTGACGAGGACATCGCGTACTGCCTGTACGCGGGCCTGGTCACCGACACCGGCAGCTTCCGGTGGGGCACACCGAGGATGCACCGTTTGGCCGCGGAGCTGATGGGCTACGGCCTGAATACTCGCCAGATTGCGCTGGACCTGATGGACACGATGAGTGCGACTGACCTCCAGCTCATGGGCGCGGTGTTGGCGGAAACCCAGATCATTCCGGTCAAGGGGCTCTCCGTTGCAGTGCTCACCATCCCCACGGGGTTGTTAGCGCGCATGAGTCAGCCAACGGTCGAGGCGATCATCGACTACGCCCGTGCCCTTGAAGGCACCGACGTTGGTGTGGTGTTGAAGCAGTACAGCAGCAAGCACTGGGCGATGTCGCTGCGTTCTACGGTGCTGAACGTTTCAACCGTCGCGCGCTCTCTTGGCGGTGGCGGACACAAGGCAGCAGCGGGGTACTCGGCCACCGGTTCGCGCTCTGAGGTCGTCCGCGACCTGCTCGACGCGCTGCCGGAACCCGCCGACCGATGAGGGGCGCGGTCGCCGCCCGCACACCAACCGCGCGGGATATCTTGATGCTCGCGCTGCCCGCGCTCGGCGTGCTGGCAGCCAACCCGCTGTACCTGTTGCTGGATACCGCTGTCGTTGGCAGGCTCGGCACCGCGCAGCTGGCTGCACTCGCTGCAGGCGCTGCCATCCAGTCGACCGTGACAACCCAATTAACGTTTTTGTCCTATGGCACGACGGCGCGAAGCTCGCGGTTTTATGGTGCCGGAAAACGCGATCAGGCAGTCGAGGAAGGTGTACAAGCTACCTGGGTAGCGCTCGGGGTCGGCGCGATCTTGGCACTGATTGTGTGGGTGTTCGCCCAACCGTTGGCGATGGCGCTTGCAGGTGACGTTGACACGAGTGTGCGCGCTGCGTCCTGGATGCGTGTGTCCGCATTCGCCATCCCGATGACGCTGATCATTATGGCCGGAAATGGCTGGATGCGCGGCGTGCAAAATACGCGATTGCCGTTTTACTTAACGTTGTGTGGCCTCATTCCCGGCGCGATCTCGTTGCCGTTATTGGTGAACCAGTACGGGCTTGTGGGCTCCGCGATATCCAACGTGATTGGCATGGGGATCACGTCGACGTTGTTCGTGGTGTTTCTTATCAGGGAGCACCGGACGTCGGGCCGGGGCTGGGCGCCGCAGTGGTCGGTGATTTCCAAGCAGCTCGTGTTAGGCCGCGACCTGATTTTGCGGTCGTTATCGTTTCAAGTCTCGTTGCTGACCGCTGCTGCAGTTGCTGGTCGCTTCGGCGTGGTTGCGCTTGCTGCTCACCAGTTGATGCTGCAGCTGTGGAACTTCCTCACACTCGTGCTTGATTCGCTGGCTATTGCGGCGCAGACCCTGACCGGCTCGGCTTTGGGGCGGGCAGGGGCGCAGGACGCACGCGCTGTTGGTGAGCACGCACTGAAGTACTCGATGGTCTTCGCGGTCGTGCTGGCCGTGGTGTTCGCGTTGTTCCGTGAGCCGATTCTGGGTTTGTTTACGCAGGATCAGGCGGTCGTCGATACGCTGCGGCTTCCGTGGCTGTTGTTTATCGCCATGATCATCGCCGGGGGAGCGGTGTTTGCGCTCGACGGGGTGCTGCTTGGTGCGGCGGATGCGGCGTACCTGCGCAACCTGACACTGTTTTCTCTGCTCGGGGTTGCGCTGCCGATCATCATCGCTTCCGGTTTCTTTGGCTGGGGCCTGACCGGTATTTGGGTCGGACAACTCGGCCAAATCCTTGTGCGCCTCGTAGGTGTAGTGCACAGGTTCCGTTCCATGCGATGGGCAGTGACAAGCGGTGATGGTAGGAATGACGCATGACCACGACACTCTGGGCAGTCAGCGACCTGCACGCCGCAGTGAAGCTCAACGGCCCAAAAATCGACGACATCCAGCCTACTGACCCGTCTGACTGGCTCATCGTCGCTGGCGACGTGGCCGAACGGTTCGAACTCATCGTTGAAGTGATGACAGAACTGGCCAGTCGGTTCGACACCGTCATCTGGGTGCCCGGCAACCACGAGCTATTTTGCCGTTCTGCGGACAGGTACCGCGGCCGAGAAAAGTACGCCATGCTGGTTCAAGCGATGCGCGCTATCGGTGTGATTACCCCGGAAGATCGCTATCCGGTGTTCGGCGGAGTGACCATCGCGCCGCTATTTACGCTGTACGACTATTCGTTCCGCAGCAGGGAAATGACTGTCGACGAAGCCCTGCAGGCCGCCCACGACAACAACGTGGTGATGACAGACGAGTTTGCCATCGCACCATTTGTGGATATCCGTGGCTGGTGCTGGGACCGTTTGGCCTACACCACCAAACGCTTATCCCGCATTAGCGGGCCGACGATTCTGGTCAACCACTGGCCGCTGGTGCAGGAGCCGGTGCAGCGCATGATGTGGTCTGAAATCGCCCTGTGGTGCGGGACCCGGCACACCAGGACATGGCCCAAGCGCTACAACGCGCAGGCAGTGGTGTACGGTCACCTGCACATGCCGGGGGTGACCAAGGTCGATGGCGTCGACCACATTGAGGTTTCCCTGGGCTATCCGCGCGAGTGGCGCCACCACCCGTCCACGCGGCAATTCCCGTACCCGGTCATGGAGGTTGAATAGTGATGCAAGATATTTCGCTGTTTCCTCCAGAAGCACGCTGCGTCTTTTTACTTACCGACGACGCCGGCGACCTTACCCGCTACGACGACCTCCATCCGGCGGAGCGCCAAGAGGTCAAAACCGCAGTCGATTTGCGCAAGGGAGAGTTCGGCGATGCCCGCTGGTGCGCACACCAGGCACTGCGCGAACTGGGCGTGGAATCTGCAGGTGCAATCCTGCGTGGGGAACGCGGTATGCCGTTGTGGCCAGAGGGGTTTACCGGCTCGCTGACCCATACCGATGGTCTGCGCGCCGCTGTCGCAGCACCAACCCGGTACGTACTGTCGATGGGGCTCGATGCGGAGCCGGCAGAATCGCTGCCAGACGGGGTGCTGGAGTCGATCGCCAGTGATACTGAGATTGCGATGGTCAACGGTATGCGTCAGCAGGGGCAGCAATGGGCCGACCGGCTGCTGTTTTGCGCCAAGGAAGCGACCTACAAGTGCTGGTTTCCGATGACACGGCGTTGGCTAGATTTCGACGAAGCCGAAATTGAGTTGCGCGCCGACGGCACGTTTGTCTCGCAGCTCCTCGCCCGTCCCGCGCCGGTGCCGGTGTTTGAGGGCCGCTGGGTGGTCCGTGGTGGCTACGTGGTGGCTTCCACGTACGTGCGCTAAGAGCTAAAGCGTGGATGGCCGCGCCACAAACACCGTGGCTAGACGCTTGCCCTGCTCTTTCACTAGGGCGACTGCTTTGCCGTCTGGTCCGACGGCGGCGTGCACGCCCTTCAAACCGCGCGGCTCGAGCCATTTGCCCATGGAGAGCGCCGCGTATTCATCAGTATTGATATCAAGCACCGGCCACGAGCGGGTCAGTGTCTCATCCATGGTCAGCGACAACACAGCATTGTCTTCCAACGCGTCGAGGGTGTGAGCGTCGTCGATGGAGAATGGGCCGACGGAGGTTCGTCGCAAAGCAATCAAATGCCCGCCAACCCCCAGTGCTGCGCCGAGGTCGCGGCCCAGCGAGCGGATATAGGTGCCGGAGGAACAATGCACGCGGGCGTCGATGTCGACGACGCCATCGTGGTGGCGGATCTCGCTGACATCGAAAGCGTGGACGGTCACGGGGCGGGGAGGAATGGTGACCTCCTCACCGGCGCGCACCAGTTCGTGGGCTCGGCGCCCATCGATCTTGATCGCGGACACCTTCGACGGAACCTGCATGATATCGCCGGTCAGCAGTGCGATCTGCTCGTGGATCGCGTCGTCGGTAACCGCGGACGCGTCGTGCGTTTCGGTGATCTCGCCCTCCGCATCGTCTGTGGTCGTGGACGCACCGAGGCGGATCGTCGTTTCGTAGACCTTGTCCTCTGCGACCAGGTGCGCCAGCAGCTTCGTGCCGCGCTCAATGCCTGCGACAAGCACGCCCGTGGCCATCGGGTCGAGCGTGCCAGCGTGGCCAACCTTGCGCGTGCCAAAGAAGCGGCGCAGTCGCGCGACCACGTCATGACTCGTCAAGCCCTGAGGCTTATCGACGACAACAATGCCGGACTTTTCGAGGGGATCGTTCATGGTTCTGAAGTATGCCGTACTGTGTCCTCCGTGGATATTTTGCGTGGCCTCGACGCAGTGCCGGAAACGTTTGGCGAGCCTGGTGGCACCGTCGTCACTATCGGCGTCTTTGACGGTGTGCACAGAGGCCACCAACTGCTGATCTCGAAGGCCGTGGATACCGCACGTGAACTCGGTGTGCCAAGCGTGGTCATGACCTTTGACCCGCACCCCGTGACGGTATTCGCCCCAGGTCACACACCTGCGGCGCTGATGTCGCTTGAGGAGCGCGCCCGCCACATCGCTGAGTTGGGCGTGGACTACTTGCTTGTCATTGATTTCCGGCACGAGCTCGGCGGGGTTTCGCCCGAGGGGTACGTGGAGGATGTCCTCGTGGGCCAACTGCGCGCCCGCCACGTGCTGGTGGGGGAGAATTTCACCTTTGGAAAAGATGCCGCAGGCACCGCTACAACCATGGCGCAGCTAGGGGAGCGCGCAGGCATCGACGTGACGATTGTGCGATTGCTTTCCGACGGCGGCGTCAAGGTCTGCTCCACCGCCATCCGCGACGAACTCTCCGGCGGAAACGTACAAACGGCGACCGACTACATGGGACGGCCGTTCTCTGTGATCGCACCGATTGAACGTGGTGCCGGCCGTGGCGGCAAGGAACTGGGATACCCGACGGCCAACCAGTACGCATCCGATGCGGCCGCGATCCCGGCTGACGGTGTCTACGCGGGCTGGCTCACCATCATCGACGACGCCCCCATCGACGGCGACATGGAACCCGGCGTGCGCTACCCAGCGGCGATCTCCGTGGGGACGAACCCCACGTTTGGCGACAACCGGCGCAGCGTTGAGTCGTTTGTGCTCGACCGCGACGCCGACCTGTACGGGCGGATGGCCCGAGTGGAGTTCGTGGGCAAGGTTCGCGACATGGTCAAGTTTGACTCCGTTGAGGAATTACTTGAGCACATGGCGCGCGATGTGGACACCACCCGCGATATTCTCGGTGCATGACCACGAAGCTGATCCTGGACCTAGACACCGGCATCGACGATGCCCTGGCACTGGCGTACGCACTCGCGTCGCCCGAAGTAGAACTCATCGGCGTGACCTGCACCTACGGCAACGTGGTTGTCGAGGATTCAGTGCGCAACACCCTTGCCATCTTGGAGCTGTTTGGCCGCACAGACATTCCGGTGTTCGCAGGCCCAGACCACGCACGCGCGAAGGACTCCTTCGAGGTCCAGGAGATCTCCGCGTTCATCCACGGCAAAAATGGCATTGGCGAGGTGGAGATCCCTGATCCGACGCGTCAGGTGGAATCGACGTCTGCGGTGGACTTCCTCGTCGAATCGGTTACGGCGTACGGCGATGACCTCATCATCGTGCCCACAGGCCCGTCCACCACAATCGCGGCAGCGGTCGAGGCATCCAACGTGTTCCGTGAAAATGCCAACATCGTGATGATGGGCGGCGCGCTCACCGTCCCAGGCAACGTCACCGCCTGGTCTGAGGCGAACATCAACCAGGACCCTGAGGCCACCGATGTGTTGTTCCGAAAGCTACGTAACGTCACCATGATTGGTCTTGACGTCACGCTGCAAACGCTTTTGACCACTAAAGAGACCGCGAAGTGGGCCGAACTGGGCACCACCGGCGGGAAGTTCCTTGCCGACATCACGAACTACTACATCGACGCCTACAAGACCACCTCGCCACACCTTGGCGGCTGCGGACTGCACGACCCGTTGGCGGTTGCCGTGGCTATCCAGCCGGGTTTGGTGGACACGCTTGGCATCAACATGAAGGTGGACACCGAGGGCGAGACGCGTGGGCGCACGATTGGCGACGAAACCCGCCTGAACGACCCGGACAAGTCCGCCGCAGTGGCCGTCACGGTAGACACCGCAGGTTTTCTCGAGGAGTTCATGCGACGTCTGACGAGTTTGGCGCAGTCCACGCCGGTCGTGTAACCTCTTTGAGGTCTTGCGCCAGACGACTGTGGTTCGCGGCAGTTATGGTGCAGCACAGACTTTTTCCGTAGAACGCGAACTGAAACAACCAAGGAGCACCTCATGGCACTGTCCACTGAGAAGAAGGCCGAAATCCTCAAGGAGTACGGCATCCACGAGACCGACACCGGTTCCACCGAGGCACAGGTTGCGCTGCTCACCGCGCGTATCAACAACCTGACCGAGCACCTGAAGGACCACCAGCACGATCACCACTCTCGTCGTGGCCTGCTGCTGCTCGTTGGTCGTCGTCGTGGTCTGCTGAAGTACCTGCGCGAGAACAATGTTGATCGCTACCGTGATCTCATTGCCCGTCTGGGTCTTCGTCGCTAAGCAATAGCGCCAAAAATAACGCCTCACCTGCACGGTGGGGCGTTTTTTGCTATTATTGCTGCCCGTTGCAAGAACACCTATGACATGGCGGCACCGATGATCGCCAACACGCCTTCGAAGGAGAGGGATCTTTTGCGCAACTTTAAGCCAAACAACTCGTTTGATGTCCACGTCGATGAAGATTTCGGCGTCACCGAAGCGGTTGCCACGCTGGATAACGGCGACTTCGGCACCCGCACCATTCGTTTCGAGACCGGCCAGCTCGCGCGCCAGGCCGACGGTTCCGTCACCACGTACCTCGACGAAGAGACCATGATGCTGGCCACCACCACCGCATCCAACCAGCCGCGCGAAGGATTCGACTTCTTCCCGCTGACCGTCGACGTTGAAGAGCGCATGTACGCCGCGGGCAAGATCCCGGGTTCGTTCTTCCGCCGCGAGGGCCGCCCGTCCACCCAGGCGATCCTGGCATGCCGTCTGATCGACCGCCCGCTCCGCCCGACCTTTGTTAAGGGCCTGCGTAACGAGGTGCAGGTGGTCATCACGGTGCTGTCGCAGCACCCGGAGGAGTACTACGACGTCGTCGCCATCAACGGTGCTTCCGCCGCGACGCAGCTTTCCGGCCTGCCGGTGTCCGGCCCGGTTGGTGGCGTGCGCATGGCACTGCTTGCCGACGATAAGCACCCCGAGGGCCAGTGGGTGGCATTCCCGAACTACGAGCAGCACGAGCGTTGCCTGTTCGAAATGGTCGTTGCTGGCCGCATGGTTGAGCGCAAGCGTGGCCGCAAGACCGAGGAAGATGTCGCCATCATGATGGTGGAGGCAGGCGCCGGCGTGAACGTGGTCGAGCAGATCAAGAAGGGCTACCCAGCCCCGACTGAGAAGACCGTTGCAGAAGGCCTCGAGGCAGCCAAGCCTTACATCGAGACCCTGTGCCGTGCGCAGCGTGCGCTTACCAGCGAGGTTTCCACCGAGCAGAAGGAATTCCCGCTCTTCCCGGCGTACTCCGAGAAGATGTTCAAGGCCGTTGAGAAGAAGGCCGCGAAGAAGCTGGCCAAGCTGATGACCATCGCGTCCAAGGCTGAGCGCGAGAACGCCACCAACGAGTACATGGAAGACATCGAGGAAGATCTGTTCGACTCCTTCGATATCGACGATGACGAGCGCGAGGAGCGCGACGCAGCATCGAAGGAAATCCGCGCCGCGTACAATGCACTGCAGAAGCAGATCGTGCGCGAGAAAATCCTCACCGAGGGCTTCCGTATCGACGGCCGCGGCGTGACCGATATCCGCGACCTCGGCGTCGAGGTGGAGCTCATCCCGCGTGCCCACGGCTCTGCGTTGTTCGAGCGTGGCGAGACCCAGATTCTCGGCGTGACCACCCTGGACATGCTGAAGATGGAGCAGCACCTCGACTCGCTGCACCCGGAGGAGTCCAAGCGCTACATCCACCACTACAACTTCCCGCCGTACTCCACTGGTGAAACCGGACGCGTCGGCTCTCCGAAGCGCCGCGAAATCGGCCACGGTGCGCTCGCCGAGCGTGCCCTTGAGCCGGTGATCCCGTCGCGTGAGGCGTTCCCGTACACGATCCGTCAGGTTTCCGAGGCGCTCGGTTCTAACGGCTCGACCTCGATGGGCTCCGTGTGTGCTTCCACGCTGTCGCTGTACAACGCAGGCGTACCGCTGGCTGCCCCAGTTGCCGGCATTGCAATGGGACTGGTCTCTGGCGAGGTCAAGGGCGAAACCGAATACGTTGCCCTGACCGACATCCTCGGCGCTGAGGATGCGTTCGGCGACATGGACTTCAAGGTGGCAGGTACCCGTGAGTTCATCACCGCCCTGCAGCTAGACACCAAGCTCGACGGCATCCCATCCAGCGTTCTCGCAGATGCGCTGAATCAGGCCCGCGATGCTCGCGAGGCCATCCTGGACACTATGGCTGAGGTCATCGAAGGCCCGGACGAGATGAACCCGCTCGCGCCGAAGATCACCACTGTGAAGATCCCGGTATCCAAGATCGGCGAGCTGATCGGCCCGAAGGGCAAGACCATCAACCAGATCACCGAGGACACCGGCGCAGACATCTCCATCGAGGACGATGGCACCGTGTTCGTCTCCGCAACTTCCGGCGAGGCTGCAGACGCCGCGATTGAGAAGGTCAACTCCATCGCGAACCCGCAGATGCCGAAGGTGGGCGAGCGCTACCTGGGCACCGTGGTCAAGACCGTGGCATTCGGCGCGTTCGTGTCCATCACACCGGGCACCGATGGTCTGATCCACATCTCCAACCTGGGTGGTAACACTCGCGTGGAGAAGGTCGAGGACGTCATCAACGTCGGCGACAAGGTCGAGGTTGAGATCCGCGACATCGACAACCGTGGCAAGATCTCGCTTGTTCCGGTGGAGGACAACGCGTAGTTTCCGCAAACTCCACGGGCGCTTCCCAGTTCGGGAAGCGCCCGTTTTGTCTTGCTAGGGCAGAAGACGCAATCGTTTGCCAAGCGCCAGCGCCGAGGTCATGAGTGGGCCGTAGAGCCGCTTCGGCATCGCGTGTGGGCCGCGCATGGGCACGATGCGTTGCTGTGCGATGTTTTTCACTTCGGTGTACTTGGTCATCCCGTCGCGTCCGTGGCGCCGGCCCATCCCGGATTCCTTCACCCCGCCCAGCGGGGTTGCCATTGAGCCCCAGGTGGCGGCGTAGCCGTCGTTGATGGTGACGCTGCCGGCCTCGACGCGCCGCGCAATGTTCCAGCCAGTCTGTGGGGCGGCGAACACGGAAGCGTTGAGCCCGTAGGGGAGACGGTTGGCCAACTCGATAGCCTCGTCGAGACTCTCAACCCGCTGGATGTAGACCACAGGGCCAAACACTTCCTCTTCACGCAGGTCCGCGTTGTTTGGGAGGTCAGCGAGGACCGTCGGCGCGAAGTGAAGTGGGCCAACGTCGGGGCGGGGACGGCCCCCAGTTACCACCCGCGCACCTTTTGATACGGCATCCTCCACGTACGTCTGGACCCGTTTGAGCTGGGTGTCGTCGATAAGCGAGCCCATGTCAAAGTCCCAGTTGAGCCCCTTGCCTAGGGTGAGTGATTCGGTGGCGTGGGTGAAGGCGTCCAGGAAGTCGTCGTAAATGTCTGCGTGGACGTAGATGCGCTCGATGGATACGCACAATTGGCCCGCGTTGGAAAAGCACGCGATTGCCATCGTGCGGGCGTGTTTGTGTACGTCGGCGTCCGGCGCGACGATCATCGCGTTTTTGCCGCCGAGTTCCGCGGAATAGCCGATGAGCCGTTCGCCGACAGTGCGGCCCAGTTTCTTGCCGGTGGCGGTGGAGCCGGTGAACATCAGGTAGTCGCACCGCTCGGCTATCGCACCGCCGACTTTTTGGCCGGAGCCTGTCACGACTTGGAACACGTCCGCTGGAAGGCCAGCCTCCACGAGCAGTTGCTTGACGACGAGACACGAAAACGGCGTCTTCGAATCCGGCTTCGCCACTACAGCGTTGCCAGCGATAAGAGCCGGGATGGCATCAGAAATAGCCAGGGAAAGCGGGTAGTTCCACGGACTGATCTGGCCGACAACACCGACGGGGATGCGTTGTTCCCGCGCACGGGTCAGCAGTGGCAGTGCTCCGGGGCGGCGCTTCTCTGAGAGGAACGTTGCTGCGTTGCGGGCGTAGTACCGGGCATTATTGAGCACGTCGAGCACTTCGTCGAACGCTGCCGTTCGGTCTTTGCCGGTCTCGAGCTGCACGATGTCCGCCAGCACGTCGCGGTGCCGGTAGACCAGCGAATGGAACGCGTCGAACACCGCGGTGCGATCCGCCAGGCTGCGCTCCGCCCACGCACGCTGCGCCACACGGGCGCGGCGAAACGCTTCATCCACGTCGTCTGTAGTGCCTGCGGAGACGGTGCCGAGGGGCTCGTCGATAAGCGGAGATGCGACGGAGATCACCTCGCCGCCGTGGTTCGTCGTCAGGGCGACGAGCTCGCTCTGAAGGTGTGCGGGCAGTGGTTGTTCGCGGAGACGTTTTGGCAGCATAACGCCGATGCTAGACGGGGCAACCGCCGGACGTTGCGTCTTGGCCCTTCGGAGAGTACGGGGTGATCAGTTTCGGTTCCTTGTACTTGCCGGAGATCATGCCGTTTTTGATCATCAGCGAGCGCCCTGGCTCCATGTAGCGCTTGTCCTCAGGCAGGATCTTGAACACACCGCGGATAAACCTTGCGATTCGGTTGAAGCGGCGCTGGTCGCGGTGCGTCCACTCAAGGTCGAGGATCTGGCGCTCCTTGTCGTTGAGCGTGCCAACAGTCAGCCAAATCACGCTGCGCATGATCGGCTTCCAGATGACCTTCCACACAGCCTCGGGGACACCATCCGGTGCCTTCACCGGTTCGACGCGGGCGGTACGCAGCGCGAAATCGACGGTATCGTTGCGCTCAAGCACAGTGTCTTCCATCTCTTCGATGTAGGCGATCAGGTCGTCGTAGTTGTCAATGACAGGGCGCTCGGACAGGCCGTACAAGTCCCACCAGGTCACGCCTTCGCGCACGATCTGGTCTTTCTCCGCATGGGTAAACGGGGTCCCGAACAGTTCCTGAGCGAGGATGACACGGTAGACGAATGTTGCGTGTGCCCACCAGTAGGTTTCTGGGTTGAGCGAGTGGTAGCGCTTGCCGTCGCGGAGCTTGCCCTTGATATCTACGTGGTAATCGCGGATTTGTTTACCGATCACGTCCTGGTCGTCGTAAATCGACGCGATGATTTGAGGGGTGGAGCGCTCAAGGCGTGCGAAAGGCTCCTCGAAAAACTTCGAGTGATCCAGCAGTGACTGGCCGATGGCTGGGTGCATATTCTGCAGCACGCCGGTGTAGCCGCGCAGGAGTTGGATGCGGTTGTCGGCGCCCCATTTCCACAGCAGCGAGTCAGGGCCGAGCGGTGCGCGTTTTACGTCGCGCTTACCGGTTTTGACACTGCCGTCGAGCAGGTCGTCGAAGCTATCGGATGGCTGTGGCTTTGGCATGGTGTGAAGCGTAACACAATCACGCTCTCCCTTGACCTGTCTCACTGGAAGTTTCTTCCGAATCGTCACGATGGCCGAGCAATTCTTCGCGACGATTCCACGTAAACAATCCGGCAAGCGGCGAGATACCGAAAAGCAGGCCCCAGCGGCGCTTGGCGTCGTCGTCAAGATCGCTGCGCTGAATCTCGCGCAACTTGCGCCACAAGACGAACAACCCAAGGACACTCACCCCGATGACGAAGGCGAGCCCAAGCCACGATGTGGCGTTCATTACTTCTGAAAGTCCACGACGATGCGGGTCGGGTTTTCAAGCACGCTGAGCTTGTACGGGCGCTGCTTGTCCAAACCGACAACGTACTGGGCGTCCGCTTCGAACACGCCGCCGTCCGCGATCTCCGTGATGCTGCCGGCCGCCACGCCGGCAGGGCTGGACTTAGCCAAGACTGCCTCATCTGCAGACATACTTAGCGGCACACCCTGGATGATCAGCGTGAAGTACGCATTACCGGCGGGTTTCAGTGGGAAGCCGGAAGCCTGCTGGCGCGGGTCGGTGTCGTACCCGGCGATCACGCTCGGCGAACCGGTGCCAGACAGTTCCACTACGAGGCGGTCGTATCCCTCGTGCGAACCAGCACGCACGTCTTCGACCATCATCTCGGCGAGTTGCTCGGACTGGATGTGTGTGTCTTCGAGCGAGAACCCATCTTTGGTGGGGGGCTCTACGGGGGCAGCTGCTGCGGCAGGGGAGACATCAGTGGTCGTCGCCGCTTCGCTCGAGGTAGCGGTCGTGCTCTGCGACGTTGGTGCTGTAACGGTGGCGTCGGTACTGGCGTCGGTGCCGGCGTCGTTGTCCGCAGAACACGCGCCGAGCAGCAGCGCCGCAATGGCACCCGGGATAAGTAGTGTCGTGTGGCGTTTCATAGTCGCCCAGCTTAGGTGGCGCTACCATTGCGGGCGAGCGAAAGAAAGGATGCACATGATCAAGGTTGGAGTGCTTGGCGCACAGGGCAAGGTCGGCTCGGCAGTCGTCGCCGGAGTGAAGAAGGCGGAAGATCTCGAGCTGGCGGCGGAGATCAACAAGGGGGACTCGCTGCAAACGCTTGTCGACGAAGGCGTCGACGTCATCGTCGATTTCACCACCCCCAGCGCGGTGATGGACAACCTGGAGTTCTGCATTAACAACGGCATCCACTGCGTTGTCGGCACGACTGGCTTCGACGATGCCCGCTACCAGCAGGTCCGCGACTGGTGCGCCGCCAACGAGGGCGTCGGCGTGCTCATCGCTCCGAACTTCGCCATCTCTGCGGTACTCACCATGGCGTTTGCCCGCCAGGCGGCGCCATTCTTCGAGTCGGCGGAGGTCGTCGAGTTCCACCACCCGAACAAACTCGACGCGCCGAGCGGCACCGCGGTCAAGACAGCGCAGGGGATTGCACAGGCCCGCAAGGAAGCCGGCATGGGCGCAATGCCGGACGCAACCGAGCAAGCACTCGACGGCTCCCGCGGCGCCGATGTCGACGGTGTGCCTGTCCACGCGGTACGCATGCAGGGCATGGTCGCGCACGAAGAGGTCATTTTCGGCACCACCGATCAGTCACTGACCATCCGTCAGGACTCTTACGGCCGTGAATCCTTCGTCCCAGGTGTTTTGACTGGTGTGCGCGAAGTGGCCAACCGCCCGGGCCTGACGATCGGCCTCGACGAGTACCTCGGGCTCTAAATGCGCGCCGAACTCGTCGCCGCAACCGCCCTGCGCAACACCCGCCCCGCAGGCGGCACCGATGTCACCGACGCAGAGGCGGTTATCGCGCACGCCGCAATGTCGTCCCACGACGCCGAAACAGTGCTGCGCAGGCTTATCGACGACGACCGCACCGACCTTCTCGCCCACGCCAGCGCCACCCTCCACGTGTACGGGGTATCGCGCGCCGCGGCAGAAATCATCCGTGCACACCCCGGTTTCGCGGTGAGCCTGCGTGACGACGACGGCGCGGTCGTCCCACACCTCATCGCGGAAGACGAGGACCTCGTCAACCTGTTTGACACCGCCATCGAACACATTGCATTCATCCGCCAAGAACTCCTCGACGGTCTCGAGCACGTGCTTGTCGACGACCCCAACCTGCTCTCTCGGCGCAAACGAGCCGCCGAAGCAGCCCGTTCTCTTTTGCCGTTAGCCACCGCAACGCAACTGGTAATCACAGGGTCGTACGGGGCGTGGCGTGGTTTCGTCGAGAAGCACAGCGGAAAATATGAAGACAAAGAAATCAGAATGATCGCACGCGCGTGCCTCGATGTGCTCCAGCCGGAAGCGCCCTTGGTGTTTGAAGATTTGGCGGCAGGGGAACGTCGATAAGCACATACGTGTCAATAGGAGGTATTCTTCTTGCTCATGGGCTCATCATGCAAAGTTGATACAGGCGCCAACACATTCGGCACCGTCTGCGTCGCCATGGTTACGCCGTTTGATTCCGACGGCAACCTCGACCTCGCCGCAGGACGTCGGCTTGCTGCCCACCTTGTAGAAAACGGAATCGACACCCTCGTCCTCGCCGGAACCACCGGCGAATCCCCAACAACCAGCGCAGAAGAAAAAGTTGAGCTGCTCAAAGCAGTGCGCGAAGAAGTTGGCACCAACGCAAAAATCGTCGCAGGCGCCGGCTCCAACAACACCCGCCACGCAGTCACGCTGGCACAACAAGCTGCAGACGCGGGCGCAGACGCCCTGCTCGCAGTCACCCCGTACTACTCCAAGCCCTCACAGGCCGGAGTAGTCGCGCACTTCAAAGCAATCGCAGCCGCAACCGACCTACCCGTCTGCCTCTACGACATCCCGGGACGCTCCGGGATCCCCATCACTGCCGAATCGATCCGCGAACTCGCCGAGGTCGACAACATTCAGGCAATGAAAGACGCCCGCGGCGACCTCTTCGAAGCCGCAGGGCTCATCCAAGAGACAGGCCTGGCGTGGTACTCAGGCGACGACCCGCTCAACCTGCCCTGGCTCACACTCGGCGCAACCGGAGTTATCTCCGTCGTCGGACACGCAGCACCACAAGCGCTGCGGGGACTCGTGGACGCATTCGAGGCTGGCGACCTCACCCGCGCACGGGAAATCAACGCCAACGTACTCAACGTCCTCGCACGGCAGCAGGCCGAGCTGGGTGGCGTGACATTTGCAAAAGCAGCTCTGCGACTGCAGGGCATCGAAGTGGGAGACCCGCGCCTGCCTGTCGCACCAGCGACAGCCGATCAGGTCAAGCGGCTCCAAGAAGATATGAAACAGGCTGGAGTCCTATAAATATGAACGAACCCCGCAACCGCGCCCGTAAGGTGACGCGCAAGGCAGGACCCCCGGAACCGGCTGATCAACAGCCGGTCTTCCAAGCTCCGGAGACCCCGGACACAAACGCACAGAAGAACACCGCCGATAATGGCGGCGACGCGGGCCGTGATGGCGGTCGCGACGGTGGTCGCAATGGCGGCGAAAGGCCGCGCGGCAACCGTGGTGGTAACGGCGGCAACAACGGTGGTGGCGGCAACGGTGGTGGCAGCAGCCGAAACCGTCGCCGTGGCCGTGGTCGCGGTGGCAACCAGGGCGGCGGTCGTCGCAACCCGGTGAAGGGAATGCAAGGCGCCGATCTGACCAAGCGCTTGCCAGCCCCGCCGAAACTGGCCAAGGACACCCTGCGTATCTACGCACTTGGTGGCATTTCCGAAATCGGCCGCAACATGACGGTCTTCGAATACAACGGCCGTCTGCTTATCGTGGACTGTGGCGTGCTGTTCCCGAACTCCGACGAGCCGGGCGTGGACCTGGTCCTGCCGGACTTCGGCCCGATTGAGAACAAGCTGGACAAGATCGACGCGCTCATCGTCACCCACGGCCACGAAGACCACATCGGTGCGATCCCGTGGCTGCTGAAGCTGCGCCACGACATCCCGATCTACTCGTCCAAGTTCACCAACGCCCTGATCAAGGCAAAGACGCAGGAGCACCGCCAGCGTCCGAAGCTCAACGACGTGAACAAGGACTCCGAGGTCACCGTCGGCCCGTTCCGCCTGCGCTTCTGGCACGTCAACCACTCCATTCCGGAGTGCCTCGGCGTGTCCATCAAGACCGGTGCCGGCCACGTCGTGATGACCGGCGACGTCAAGGTCGACCAGACCCCGTACGACGGCAAGCCGACCGACCTGCCGGCCCTGTCGCGTCTTGGTGACGAAGGCATCGACCTGTTCATGTGTGACTCCACCAACGCCACCATCCCGGGCATCTCCGCCTCGGAGGCAGGCATTGAGGAGACGCTGATCCGTCTCGTCGGTAATGCTCGCCAGCGCGTTGTCATTGCTTCGTTCGCCTCCAACGTTGCACGTGTGCAGATGGCGGTCAACGCCGCTGTGGCCAACAACCGCAAGGTTGCCTTCAACGGCCGCTCCATGCTCCGCAACATGGAGATTGCGGAGAAGATGAACCTGCTCAAGGCTCCGAAGGGCACGATCATTCCGATCGAAGAAGCCGCGAAGATGGCCCCGCATAAGACGGTGCTGATCACTACGGGTACCCAGGGTGAGCCGATGGCGGCGCTGTCGCGCATGTCTCGCCGCGAGCACCGTCAGATCACCATCCACGACGGCGACACGATCATCCTGTCGTCCTCGCTCATTCCGGGCAACGAGGAGGCCGTGTTTGCGGTGATTAACAACCTCGCCCAGATCGGTGCGAACGTGATCACCAACGCTGAGGCGCACGTTCACGCGTCCGGCCACGGCTACGCTGGCGAGCTGCTTGCGTTGTACAACGCTGCACGCCCGCGCAACGCCATGCCGGTGCACGGCGAATGGCGTCACATGCGCGCGAACAAGGAGCTCGCGATCTCTACTGGTGTGAAGCCGAACAACACGGCGCTTGCCCAGAATGGTGTTGTCGTCGATATGCACAAGGGCAACATCAAGGTTGCCGGCCAGTACCAGGTGGGCCAGCTCTACGTTGACGGCGTAACCATGGGTGACGTCGATCCGGACGTGCTCGCGGATCGTACGTCGCTGGCATCCGGCGGTGTTGTGTCGATTACCTGTGTTATCGACGACGCCACGGGTCGTCTCCTTGAAGCACCTCGCGTATCGACGACTGGCTACTCCGACGATGACCGCGACTTCAACAAGAAGGTTGTCGAAGGCGTCGAAGCCGTCATGGGTGACCTCGCTGCGGAAGGCGAGAACGATCCGTTCCGCATGGTGCAGCAGATCCGCCGCAAGGTCTCGCGTGCGATCGAGCAGAACTACAAGCGTCAGCCTGTGATCCTGCCGACCGTTGTGCCGATGTCGTCCGACAACCACATCGCGACTGAGGAAGAAATCGCCGCTACTCGCGAGTCCCGCTAGTTCGCTGCGTTAACCCCCGAATCGGGGTCTGGCCGTAACGCCGGGCCCCGATTTTGCTATTTCAGAGGTATGAAAAAGTCACTCGTAGCACTCACCGCCACCACGACCCTTCTCGCAGCCACGCCTGCACTTGCCGACGAGCGAGCACATCCGCTGCCGGAGGGGACACCGGTTCCGTACGATCCGGGCTACACCGGATACTGGATGAGCCACGACGTTGTGCGCCCTGGTGATCAGGACTACTACTCGGCTAATAACGATGCGATTCGCGTGCTGGGTCGTTTCGACGGCGACCAGATCCTGTGCGCTCACTACAAAGGTGGCATGCAGGGGTGCTACGTCGAAGGGCAGACGGTCACCGATTTGGGTTACGGCGCGTCGGGTCGGGTCGTGACCACTGACAAGACGTGGGCGATGTTCGCACCTGTACTCCGAGTGTTCATCAATATCGAGCAGAATCTCTTTAGCGTGTTCCGGAGCGCGCAGCTGCTCTAAAAGCTCGTGGCTATGCTCGTTGGCATGTCTTTTGCACAACGAGAACGCTCACGTCTGGCCGAGTTGTTCCTTGAGGTAGGCCCTGATGCGCCCACCTTGAACGAAGGGTGGAACACCTTCGACTTGGCCGCACACCTGCTGATCCGCGAGTCGAAGCCCTTGGCGTTGCCGGGCATGTTCGTGGACGCACTGTCGGGTATGACGGAGAAGGAAACCTCAAAGGTGAAGGCCCGCCCATACACCGAGGTGGTGAACGAGTGGGCGGCCGGCCCGCCGGTGTGGATCAAGCCGTTCGATGCTGCAATGAACACTGCCGAGCACTTTATTCACCACGAGGATGTGCGCCGGGGTGGGGGAGAGGTGCGCCCGCGCGACTTTTCTCGCACGGTGAACGCGCAGCTTTTGGCGCTGGCGAAGCGCTTCGGCGCGATGACGTTGCGCAAGGCTCAAGCGCCCGTGATTCTGACACCGCCGGACCTGCCGCCGGTGACTCTCGGGGATAAGGCAGGGGTGGCACAGCGTGGCGACGACGTCGTGCGCGTCAGCGGAGCACCCGGCGAATTGCTGTTGTGGGTATCGGGTCGCAACGCTGCGGAGATTGAACTGACAGGCGCATTGGAAGCGCTCGATGGTCTGGATGTCAAGATTTAACGCTTGACACCACGCCTCTGGTGTGGCGTATGGGGAAAATGTGACTTAAGGCGTTAGAGTTACACCCATGTCTGTCAAAAACACCGCACCGCGTAACTCGCGGTCTTCTTCACGCCGCTCGGCGGACGGCACCCGCTACGGCGGGCCGGTGTCGATGACACACCCGCCGACCTCTTCCACCGTGGCCGCCGACACTGCCGATGAGCGCGTCGGCTCTGCGTACAAAGTGGTCGGTAGTTCCCTCGGCGCCGCAGCCCGCGGCGTCGGTTCGTTTCTCCGGCGCGAGCCGCGCCACCATGAGCAGGAAGAAGAGAATCTGAGTACCTCACGCCGTCGCCCGCGACGCGACCAGTACGACGACCACGACGAGCTCGAACAGCGTGACGACGACCCCACGCCGCGTTCCAGCACCTTCGAGCATCACGCCGACGCTTGGGGCCTTGTGCTCATCGGCCTGGCCGCGGTCATTGGTGGCTCGGTGTGGTTCGATGTTGCAGGCCCGGTCGGGGATTTGATCTCCACCGGCACGCACTGGTTGATCGGTGCGGGTGCGCTGATCCTGCCGGTCGTGCTCGTCGGCGTCGCTATTGCGCTCATGCTTAACGTGCGCGCGAGCGACGAGGTTCGCGCACGCGCCGCTCTGGGCTTCAGCATCATCGCAGTGGCGATGCTTGGCCTCATCCACGTGTTTGCCGGCAACCCTTCGGCATGGGAAGACCGCAGGATCGCTGGCGGCGCGATCGGTGCCTTCACCGGTGGTTTGCTCGCTGCCGGGTTTTCCTCGTTCGTTGCCGTGCCGCTGCTGGGCTTGATCGTGCTGTACGGCGCGCTCAAAGCGACAGGTATTACGGTGCGCGAGGCCTACGACTACGTCAAGGGCCTCGTTACCGGCATGCTCAACGCAGAAGACGATGAGGACGACGACCCGTACTCGCACGTCGACGCAGACCTCGATGACATTGCAGAAGGCCGCGACCGCCCACGCCCACGCGCGTCGCGTCCAGCCCCACGTCTGATGCCTCGTCCGCGCCGCCCGCGCACGCCGATGGAGAGTTACCCCACCAACGAGGACGAAGACGACGACCTGTTCGACTTTGCGGACGACCTCAACGACACCGACGACACCTCCGAACCAGAACCAGAACCGGAGGCGACCACGGTCGTTCCTCGTCCGAAGCGTCGCCCTGCACCGACGCCAGCGCCGGCACCAGCGCAGACGACCCGCGCCGACAACAACCCCAACGAGACGAAGGTGTTGGAGCGCCCGGAAGAGACGTCGGATCGTCGACAAGCAGTGGCCCCCGATGCCGTCGAGACCTCGCGCGAGCAGATGGCGAAAGCCATCGCCGCACGCTCCGGCATCGACGCCTCCAAAATCCCTGCAACCACCCCAAAGTCCGAAACCCAACCACCGGCACCGAAGCAGGTACGCAAGATCCCGCAGGGCGACTACACCCTGCCCTCAACCGACCTGCTCATCCCCGGCAACCCGCCGAAGACGCGCACCGAAGCCAACGACCGCATGATCGAAGCCATCACCGATGTCTTCGAAGAATTCAACGTCAACGCACAAGTCACCGGCTTCTCCCGCGGCCCGACAGTGACCCGTTACGAGGTCGAACTTGGCCCAGGTGTGAAGGTCTCCAAGATCACCAACCTGCAGTCCAACCTCGCCTATGCGGTGGCCACCGACAACGTCCGCCTGCTCACTCCGATCCCCGGCAAATCCGCCGTCGGCATCGAGGTACCCAACGCTGACCGCGAAATGGTGCGCCTGCGCGACGTGCTCGACGCACCGAACGTGGCGTCGCAGGACGATCCGATGCTCATCGGTCTGGGCAAGGACATCGAAGGCGACTTCATCGCGTCGTCGGTACAGAAGATGCCGCACCTGCTGGTTGCCGGTTCGACGGGTTCCGGTAAGTCAGCGTTCGTGAACTCCATGCTCATCTCGTTGCTCACGCGCGCCACCCCTGAGGAGGTCCGCCTCATCCTGGTGGACCCGAAGATGGTGGAACTGACCCCGTACGAGGGCATCCCGCACCTGATCACGCCGATTATCACTCAGCCGAAGAAGGCGGCCGCAGCCTTGCAGTGGTTGGTGGAGGAGATGGAGCAGCGCTATATGGACATGAAGTCCGCGCGCGTGCGCCATATCAAGGACTTCAACCGCAAGGTGCGCTCTGGTGAGCTGACGGCCCCTCCGGGGTCGGAGCGTGAGATGCGTCCGTACCCGTTCATCGTGTGTGTTGTCGACGAGTTGGCAGACCTGATGATGACGGCGCCGAAGGAAATCGAGGACTCGATCGTTCGTATCACGCAGAAGGCGCGTGCGGCCGGTATCCACTTGGTGCTTGCGACCCAGCGTCCGTCCGTGGATGTGGTGACTGGTCTGATTAAGACGAACGTGCCGTCGCGTCTTGCGTTTGCGACCTCGTCGTTGACGGACTCTCGCGTGATCCTCGACCAGGGCGGTGCCGAGAGGCTCATCGGTATGGGTGATGGTTTGTTCATCCCGCAGGGTGCCGGCAAGCCGCAGCGTATGCAGGGCGCGTTCGTTTCGGACGAGGAGATCCAGGCGGTTGTCGACGCTGCGAAGTCCCAACAGGACGAACCCGACTACGTTGAGGGCGTCACGGAGGATAAGCAGGCGGAAGCCAAGGTCATTGACGACGACATCGGTAAGGACATGGACGACCTCCTCGAGGCCGTCGAGCTGGTGGTGACTTCCCAGCTGGGTTCGACGTCGATGCTGCAGCGCAAGTTGCGTATCGGTTTCGCCAAGGCTGGCCGCCTGATGGACCTGATGGAATCTCGCGGCGTGGTCGGCCCGTCTGAGGGGTCGAAGGCTCGCGAGGTGTTGGTCAAGCCGGAGGAGTTGGAGACGATCATCTGGATGATCAAGGGCGCCGATCCGGCTGAGGCACCCAAGGACGTCATGCTTGACGACGACACCACCACCGACGGCCCTGACTCTGGCAGTGACACTGGCGGCACCGACGGCGACACCCGCACCGTCACCGCCACGTACAACCCCACTGGGGGAGCCTTCTAGCCTGTCTGAGGGCATTTCGAATAACCCGCCGTGTGCGGGGTTTCGTCGTTAAGTAGCCGCTAGCCGAAGAGTTGCTGCATTGCCCCCGCTTCGGTCACGGGAACCGGCACACCACTTGGCGAGACCCATGTCGGGGTGCCGTTGATGATTTCGATGCGCCCTCGACTGGTGTGCCAAGGGTCGTCGTCGTTGACCCGGTTGTGGTAGCTGCACAGGGGTGCGAGGTTATCTATGTTGGTTTCTCCGCCGTGCTTCCAGGCCGTGATGTGGTGAATCTCGCAAAAGTCAGCTCCATGACGACAAGAGGGGAAGGGACAACGAGGCATGAGCAGGCGTGCGAGGTCGCGCTGTTTTTGGTTGGCGAAGCGCTGTGTCCGGTAGAGGTTCACCGCCCCGGCTTGCGGGTGGAACAGGGCGATTTCACCGAAGGTGAGATTGAGGTACTCGGCTCCGGTCATGGTGGTGCCGTCGGTAAGTACGAGGGTCACATCCTCGCCGTCGCCGGAGAGGATCCGGATGTGCTCAGGTAGCGGTGCGAGCACTATCGGGCGGGGAGCGACGTGTGGGATGGAGGTGCCGTCGCGAAGCAATGTCAAGAACGCGTCAAGCATCTGTGGTGCCGCGGGCCGTGAGCTGTCCACGTGCTGGCGCAGTGCGTGTTCGAGATCCGCGATGTCTCGCTCGGGGGCGGTGACCCTCATCGTCCGCATCCCAAGGGTGGAGCAGGAGAACGTGACCTGTGCTTTCGGCATCCTCGGCGCCGTTGGTGGGATGAGGTCTTTTGCAGCCTGGCGCAGTGTGGCGAAGCTGCCGTGGACGGCGAGGAGCTTGTGGCGCACGCGCCAACGCTCGCTCTCATCGTCGATTGCAGTCAGCCGGTTCTCGATGTACGACAGCCGGTCCAAGTCGAACGCGCCAGCGCGGGCCGCCTCCACGGCTCGGCGCTGCTGCTTGGTCCACTTTGTGGCGCCGAAGTAGACGTCGTGGATGCGGCCCCAGGCGGTCACGGTCGCTGGCCGGCAGCGGCTGGCAAGTGCGGCTGCACGGTCGAATCCTTGCAAGCTGTCCACCGTGGGCAGGCCTGCGAGGAAGGTTTCAAATGGGCTCATGCCTCGCACGTTAAACCAGTTGCGCAATGCCCGGCAGGGCCCTTGTGGATAACCGCGTTGACGCATCAACAAACTGGGGTGGTTATCCACATTCGCGACACCAAAAAAGTGTGTGTATTGTGTTACCCACTTGGAGGGGAGTACCCCAGAAGTGTTCTGGATCGTCAACACGGTGTCGTCGAAAAGTGATGGCCCCGGTCCGAACAGCCCACTTGGGTGGGGGAGACCTCCGGTCGTTTCTGCTACCGGAGGATTAAACGCATGCATGTGCCGTTAAGTATTTGGCTGATCACCTCTGCGGTGATCCTGGGATTTTTCATCTTTGACTTCGTCTCGCACGTGCGTACCCCGCACGAGCCGACGATGAAGGAATCGGGCGGCTGGGCCCTGTTCTACATGACCATGGCCTGCATTTTCGGCGGGATCGTGTGGTGGCTGTGGGACGGCGAACACGGCATGCAGTTCTTCACCGGCTACATCACTGAGCTGTCGCTGTCGGTGGATAACCTTTTCGTGTTCGCGCTGATCATGGGTGCGTTCAAGATCCCACGCGCGTATCAGCAAAAGGTGTTGCTGATCGGCATCGTGATCGCGCTGATCTGCCGTCTCGTATTCATTCTGCTGGGTGCCGTGATCATCGAGGCCTGGTCGGACGTGTTCTACATCTTCGCCGCCTTCCTGATCTACACCGCGATCAAGATGGTGTACGACGAGGTGACGGACCAAGAGGATCCGGATCCGAACGACATGATGGTGGTCAAGACGCTACGCAAGGTCATCCCGGTAACCAAGTCGTACCACTCCGACCGTCTCGTTTCGAGGACTCAGGCCGGAAAGAAGGCTGTCACGCCGCTGTTCGTCGCCCTGCTGTCCATCGGTTTCATCGACGTGATGTTCGCCTTCGACTCCATCCCGGCGATCTACGGCATCACCCAGGAATCCTTCCTCGTGTTCACCGCCAACGCGTTCGCGCTGCTGGGCCTGCGCCAGCTCTACTTTCTGCTCAACGGCCTGCTCGACCGCCTGGTATACCTGCCGTACGGCCTCGCGGTGGTGCTCGGCTTCATTGGTGTGAAGCTGCTGTTGCACGCGCTGCACGAGAACAACCTGTCGTTCATCAATGGCGGCGAGGGTCTCGACGTGCCGGAGGTCGGCACTGTCGCCTCGCTGCTGATCATCGTCGGCGTGCTCGCGATCACCGCGATTGCCTCGGTGATCAAGGACCGCGCTGACGTGAAGGCTGGTGTTCGTGATCCGAACGAAAACCAGTACCACATTGATTTCGACGACCACGGCAACCGCCGCAAGGTCGACCGTCACGGCCACCATGTTGAGTGGATCGACGACCCGGCGACCTCTGGCAAGGGCGATCACACCGCGACCGGATCGCGCGAGACCGCCCACCTCGATGTCGCGCGTGGCGGTAGGAAGGCTTAGCCGAAGATATTCATCACCGGGTTCCACTCCCGGATCTCGCGCGCTGCGAGTGCGCCGGCGGTCGTGTATGGGTCTTGATCCAGCACGGCCGCCGCATCAGCTTCAGTGGCAGTGTCGGGCAGTTGCAGGATGATCAGGGCTTGATTGGCGCCGATAAACGGGCCGGATCCCACGATGCGTCCGAGTGCGAGTTGCGAGGAGATGAATTCGCGGTGGGCGGGGCGGGTGTCGTCGACAAGCGTTTGCTCGCCGTAGGTGTAGGTTGCTGCGAAATACTTCATGGAGGGCAGTCTAGGTGGAACGCGTGAGATGGGTATGGTGGATCGCGTGATGCAAACGGATAAGCCGTCGAATTGGAATCTGCCGAATGTGTTGACGTCTCTGCGGATTCTGTTCATTCCTGTGTTCGCGTGGCTGGTGCTTTCGGAGCGCTGGTGGTGGGCGTTTGGCCTGTTTGTGGCGTTGATGATCACAGACAAGCTTGACGGGGATATTGCTCGTGCGCGGGGGCTGATTACGGATTTCGGCAAGATTGCTGATCCGATCGCGGACAAGGCGTTGATGATTACTGCGCTGGTTACGTTGAATATTGCGGGGCCGTTGCCGGTGTGGGTCACTGTGGTGATCGTGGCTCGTGAGTTGGGGATCACGGTGTGGCGTATGTGGATGTTGCGTCGCGGTCTGGTGGTGCCGGCGTCGAAGGGTGGCAAGGTGAAGACTGTCCTGCAGTCGCTGGCGGTTGGCCTGTACTTGTGTCCGTTGCCCGCATGGGCGGATACGCCGGTGTTTGTGGTGATGTTGCTCGCGGTGGCGGTCACCGTGGTTACGGGTGTGCAGTATTTGGTTGATGCAGGAAAGGCGAACAAATGACGACGGCGCAATTGCTTATCGACGAACTACGTTCCCGGAACCAAACCATCGCTTTTTGCGAGTCGCTGACTGCCGGGCTTGCTGCTGCGACCCTTGCGGACGTGCCGGGTGCTTCCGACGTACTCGTCGGCGGTTTGGTGACGTACTCGGCGGAGCTCAAAACCGAGTTGGCCCACGTTCCGGCCGACCTGATTGAGGAAGAAGGCGTGGTCTCCGCGGCGGTGGCCCGCGAGATGGCGCGCGGTGCTCGTAAGGTGTGCGGGACGGATTGGGCGGTTGCGCTTACTGGCGTCGCAGGGCCCGGTGCGCAAGACGGTATGCCGGCTGGCACGGTGTGGATTGGGCTGGCGGGGCCGAAGTGGACGGCGTCGTCGCAAGCTGCGGAACTGCTCGATTCGGAAGCGGGCCGGTATGCGCTTGTCGATGGACATGCGACCCCTGTCCGAGTCCTCGCAGGGTCGCGGAACGAGATTCGCCGACGCGCGGTCGAAGCGGCCCTGGTTGGTGCGCTGACTGGCGTTCGGGAACAAAACTAGACCACCGATCGTTGGAGCAGCTGATGACAACTACGACTCTGCTTTACGAAGCCCCGGTAGAACTGCCGATTGCATCCGCCCCAGCGCGTGAGCCGCTGTTCCGCGAAGCCCTCGGTATGTCGCTGCGCGCTTTTCGCGCTGATAAGGGCGTAACCCTTCGCACGTTGGCGAAGGAGGCTCGCGTGTCTTCCGGCTACATCTCGGAGCTGGAGCGCGGTCGCAAGGAAGTGTCCTCTGAACTGCTTGCAGCGCTGTGCGAGGCACTGGACACCACGGTGTCTGAGGTGTTGCTGGAAGCGGTGGCGAATATGTCGCTGCATTCCTTCAACGAGGAACTCGCGGTTACCTCTCCGGCGGCTGCGGAAGCGTAACGGAGCTCACCCGACTATTGTGGGTGGAGTTTGACGCACTAACTAATGAAGATGAAAGGTCGCGGTGATTAGCCATGGCGAACCCCTTTTCCAAGTTCTGGAACTACCTGATGGCTCTCTTCGACAACAAGATCGAAGAGAACGCTGACCCGAAGATCCAGATTGAGCAGGCCATCAACGAGGCGCAGCGCCAGCACCAGGCACTGTCGCAGCAGGCTGCCGCGGTGATTGGTAACCAGCGTCAGTTGGAGATGCAGCTCAACCGTCGCCTCGAGGATGTTGAGAAGCTGCAGGCGAATGCCCGCCAGGCGCTCAAGCTTGCTGATAAGGCTCGCGGCGAGGGCAACGCGCAGAAGGCACAGGAGTACGAAAACGCCGCGGAGGCGTTTGCGGCACAGCTGGTCACCGCTGAGCAGGGTGTGGAGGATACTAAGCAGCTCCACGACCAGGCGCTGCAGCAGGCAGCCCAGGCGAAGCAGGCTGTGGAGCGCAACGCGGCTCACTTGCAGCAGCAGGTTGCTGAGCGCTCGAAGCTCCTGTCGCAGCTTGAGCAGGCGAAGATGCAGGAGAAGGTTTCGGAGACGATGCAGTCGATGAACTCGATTACTGCGTCCGGTCCGAACTTGGATCAGGTTCGTGAGAAGATTGAGCGTCGTTACGCTAACGCGCTTGGTGCCGCCGAGTTGGCGCAGAACTCCATTCAGGGTCGTATGGCTGAGGTTGAGCAGGCCGGTATCCAGATGGCTGGTCACGGCCGCTTGGAGCAGCTGCGTGCGGAGATGGCAGGCGAGCTCACCGCTGGCAAGAAGCAGGCGATTGAGCCGGGGCAGTCCGCTACCGACGCTAACGTCAGCGATGATGCGGTTGCGCAGCGCATGCGCGAACTGCGCGGCGAGTAAATCACAACGTCGAAGGCCCGAAGCACATCGCTTCGGGCCTTTTCGCTGCGTGGGGTTAGTCGACGGCGCCGCGCGCCATGAGCGCTTCACCGATCATCTTCGCCCGTCGTACGGAGCGGATGACCAGGGGAGTGCCGAACGCTAGGAGGGAGAAGCCAGCCCCGCGGGCTTTGCGGGCGTCGAGGACTTCGTTTGCGGTCGCGAGTGTCAGCGGAATCAGGCGAATGGTGAGTGCAATGGTGAGCGAGATGAGTTCGCCTGTGCGTCCCAACGGTGCGAGTGCGCGGTCGAGGGCGTCAAGGAGTTCCTGGACCGGGGTGGTCAGTGTGAGCAGGTTCGCCGCCGCGATGGTGGCAAGCAGCCCGATGAGTAGCGTCGCCGCCGATTCGACGCCGTTTTGCCACACCATGAACGCGCCTAAAAAGATCAGGAAGGGCAGGAGTGGCACGAGTTGGCGCCACGCAATCTTCATTGGGATGCGTGCCCACAAGTAGAGCACCAGCACAAACCCGAGTGCGGCGGCTGCGTGCCAGGGCCGGGTGGGCAGGACAGTGACCCCGATGATGAAGACCACCAGCAGCACGAACTTCAGCGCTGGCTGGATGCGGTGGAGCAGTGTGTCGCCGGGGATGTAGACACCGAGGGGGAGTTCGCGGATCATGGTTTGTTATCCATGAGGTCGGTGTAGAACGCGATGGCGTCGGCGGGGTTGCTGTCGTAGACGAGTGCGCCGTCGTCGATGACGAGGACGCGTTCGAAGTCGCGCAGCATGTCCAGGTCGTGTGTGACCACGATGAGTTGCTGCTCGAGTGCGTTAAGTTCGCGCACGATTCGTTTGCGGTTGCGCAGGTCAAGCAGTGTCGTGGGTTCGTCTGCGATGATGGTATCTGGTTCGATCACCATCACGGATGCAAGTGCGAGCATCTGTTTTTCGCCGCCCGACAGGGTGTGCGGTGAGTTTTCGGCGAGGTCGGTGAGTTCGAAGCGGGCGAGAGCGTCGTCGACACGCGATCGCACTTCGTCGCGGGGGAGTTTGAAGCGGCGAAGAGAGAAGGCGACGTCGTCGGAGACGCGTGGCATGACGATTTGGGATTCGGCGTCGGAGAAGACGAATCCGACGCGTTTGCGGACGTCGCGGCCTTGGGTGGTGGGGGAGAGGTCGTCGTAAAGCACTTGCCCTGAAGTGGGTTCGATGAGTCCGTTGATGAGGCGCACGGTGGTGGATTTGCCGGAACCGTTGGAGCCGATGATGCCGATGCGTTGCTCACTCAGGCGCGTGGTGAGTGGCTGAAGGACGGTGTTGCCGTCGTAGGTGACGGCTGCGCCTTTGAATTCGATGACGGGCATCGTGCTTATCGACGACTACCGCGCAGGTCAGGGAACGCCTGGTGCACCGCGATTGCGATGGCGATCATGAGAGCGACCTTGCCGGCGTCAGGCAGCAGGAATGGCACCTGTGCGGCCCATGCTGCGCCGAAGGACATCTCAGCGCGGGCCATGAGGCCGAATACGCCGCAGAGGTACTGGAAGAACAGGGCAACGTAGCCGGCGACGATGAGGACGCCGATCGTAGCTGCGGTGTTGCGGCGGAATGGCGCACGGTAGGCGATCAGGCCCGCGACGGTAGCGGAGACGAGGTAGCCCACAAGGTAGCCCACGGTCGTGCCGCCGAGTGCGGAGATGACGGTGCGGCCGCCTGCAAGCACGGGTAGTGCGAGGCCGACCAGGAGGAAGATACCTGCGGTGAACAGGCCGCGGCGCCAGCCGAGGACGAGGCCGGCGAGGATGATGGCTGCGTTTTGCAGCACGATAGGCACGCCTGCGGCGCCGACGGGGATGGAGACGAAGCCGAGAGCGATGATGATGGCCGCGAAGACGGCGATGAGCGCAATGTCCTGCGCGGTGGAAGATTTACTCATGCGCGGCAGTGTACCTGAACGCCGTTCAATAACGCGTGTTCGGGTAGCGTGTTGAGTCATGCGTTTGACGGAGTTTCATCAACTGGTCGAGGACGAATTTGGCGCGGGTCGAGCCAAGTGGATTATCGATACGCAGGTGATACCGGGCTACGAGCGCACCGCGGCGGACATGATCGAAAGTGGTGTCGATCCCCGCGAGGCGTGGCGCGGACTCTGTGAAGCGTTTGACATTCCGGAAGAGCGCCGACTTGGCATTGATAGGCCCGGGTTTTGAATTCCCGTTCGAACACGCTTGCGTGTACAGTGTTCGATGTCGTAGCCGCATTCTAAAGTGGCTCCTGTATTCGCCCCCGAGGAACTTTCCTTGTTTTGGAGGGAACCGAAGGGTAGGCGCGTGCGTCTAATAGGCACGGACTAACACACAGTGTGGATGCGGCAACCGTCGCACCACCGACAATTTGGAGGAAAACACCACATGGCAACGAAGAAGAAGACTGCCGCTTCCGCCGCGAACTCGCGCCAGAACGCGCTCGACGCTGCGCTTGCGATGATTGAGAAGGACTTTGGCAAGGGCGCCGTCATGCGCTTGGGCGACGAGAATCGCCCGCCGATTCAGTCAATCTCTTCCGGCAACACTGCTATCGACGTTGCCCTTGGTATCGGCGGCTGGCCACGCGGCAGGGTCGTGGAGATCTACGGCCCGGAGTCGTCCGGTAAGACGACCGTTGCCCTGCATGCGATTGCGGAGGCGCAGCGCGCAGGCGGCATCGCGGCGTTCATCGATGCCGAGCACGCCCTCGACCCTGACTACGCCCGCAAGCTTGGCGTGGATACCGACAATCTGCTGGTCTCCCAGCCAGATACGGGTGAGCAGGCGCTTGAGATCGCGGACATGCTGGTGCGCTCTGGTGCTATCGACATGATCGTGATCGACTCTGTTGCAGCGCTGACCCCGAAGGCTGAAATCGAGGGCGAGATGGGTGACTCCCACGTCGGCCTCCAGGCACGTTTGATGTCGCAGGCACTGCGCAAGATGACCGGTGCGCTGTACAACTCCGGGACTACCGCGATCTTCATCAACCAGCTGCGTGAAAAGATTGGCGTGATGTTCGGCTCCCCGGAGACGACCACTGGCGGTAAGGCCTTGAAGTTCTACGCGTCGGTGCGTTGCGATGTCCGCCGTATTCAAACCCTGAAGGACGGCCAGGATTCCATCGGTAACCGCACCAGGATGAAGGTTGTGAAGAACAAGGTTTCCCCGCCGTTCAAGATCGCCGAGTTCGACATCATGTACGGCGAGGGCATCTCGCGGGAGTCCTCCATCATCGACATGGGCGTGGAAAACGGCATTGTGAAGAAGTCCGGCTCGTGGTTCACCTACGAGGGCGACCAGTTGGGGCAAGGCAAGGAGAAAGCGCGCCTGTTCCTCAAAGACAACCCGGACCTGGCCGACGAAATCGAAGACAAAATCTTCCGCGCGCTTGGTGTGGGCAAGTATGCCAATGTTGACGACGATGCCTTGTCGGATGATCCCGTAGACATGGTGCCCAACATCGATTTTGACGACGAAGACGACGCCAAAGCGGACGAGAAGTAGCATATGGCGGACCCCGAAAAGATTGCGCGCCTCAAAGCTGCTCTCGAGGCGTACGAGCCGGGGTCGGGTTTCATCGACCACGCACATGAGGAGGCGAAGGCGCCGGTACGCAAACGCGCATTAGGGCTGCTGGATCAGCGGGCGCGCTCGCGTGAGGAGCTGCGTGGTCGGCTGATCAAGGCTGAGTTTGAGCCCATGCTTGTCGACGAAGTTCTCGACGACCTCGCCAGCTCAGGCCTGCTCAACGACGCAGCATTTGCTTCTGAGTGGGTGCGTCAGCGCGCTGCGCGTCGCGGAAAGTCTGCTCGTGCGCTCGATATGGAGCTGCGTGACAAAGGGGTGGGTAGTGCGGACCGTGCGGCTGCGCTCGAGCAGATCACAGACGACGACGAAGAGCGCATCGCCCGCGGGGTCGCCGAAAAGGCGGCGCGCAAGGTGAAACACGCACCCGAGGATCGGGCAGAGTACGACAAGTTTTTGCGCCGGATCGTTGGGGCGCTTGCCCGCCGTGGGTTTCACCAGGGGCTGGCAATGCGCCTGGGCCGGGAAGCGCTCGACGAACGCATCGCCGAGTGCGAAGCCCACGCGTGACGCGGGGTGGTGACTCCGCACGCGGGGTTAGTGTTTCTCCACGGGGTTGTCGATCTGCTGGTAGCCGGGGGCTTGCCAGTCGAGGTTGACGGTGTCCTTGGTGTCCAGGCCCACTTCCTTGCCAGCGGTGGGCACCTTGGCAAAGGGGTTGCGGCGCGCTCGGCCGGCGCGTAGTTGGCGCTCGACGCGGGTTGCGAGCATTGTCAGCGCGTAGTTGATCAGGATCATGATGATGGCCACCACGATGAGCGACGCCAAGTAGTTCCGGTTTGCAGAGGCGACCTGCGTGCCGGAGCGGACAACCTCGACGTAGCCAATTTGGTAGCCCAGGGCGGAATCCTTCAGCGCAATGACCATCTGGGAAATCAGTGCCGGCAGCATGGCTGCGACGGACTGGGGCAGCAAGATCTTGCCCATGGTTTGCCAGTGGCTAAGCCCAAGCGCCTGGGCTGCTTCCGTTTGCCCGCGGGGTAGCGATTTGATGCCGGCGCGGAGGATCTCGGCGATAACGGAGCCGTTGTAGAGCGTCAGTGCCACAACGACGGCCCAAAACGCGAGCGACGCTGGTGGAACGATCTTGTATACCGCGAAGACCTGGTACAGGAAGATCATGAGTAGCAGCACTGGAATGGCGCGGAAGAACTCGACAACCACAGCGCAGAACCCGCGTACGAGTTTGTTCGGGGCGAGCCGGCCAAGCCCGAAAAACACGCCGAAGACAATTGCGAGCAGCACCGATACGACGGCGGCCTTAATCGTGCCGACGAGGCCGGGGATGATGTAGGTGGTCCAGGTGTTTCCCTGGGTGAAGGGGGTCCAGCGCTCAGCATCGAGTTGGCCGTGTGTGGCTAGTTTGCTCAGTACCCACCAGCCGACGAGAAGTAGGACAGTGATGGTGATTGCGGTGTAAATGTAGTTGCGGCGTACGGCTTTGGGCCCGGGGGCGTCGTAAAGCACGGTTGCGCGGAGTGAGGATGGCATTAGCGTTTCACCGCCAGACGGTTAGACAGCCAGCCGATGACGAGCCCTGTTGGCAGTGTGAGCACGATGAAGCCGAGGGCGAAGATGCCGAAAATGGCGAAGAGCTGGTTTGCGTGGAATTCGATGGTGGATTTCATCAGCAGCGATGCTTCCGCGACGCCGATGACCGATGCGATCGTGGTGTTCTTCGTCAAAGCGATCAGCGTGTTGCCCAGCGGAACGATTGCTGCACGCAGAGCTTGGGGGAAGATAATCAACGAGAAGATCTGCCCGAAGCTCAGTCCGAGGGAGCGTGCGGCTTCGGCTTGTCCGAAGTGAACGGTGTTGATGCCGCTTCGGAGCGATTCGGCGACGAAGCACGAGGTGTACAGGATGAAGCCGAGGATTGCGAGGCGGAAGTTTTGGTCTGCAAGGTAGGTGCTGGATTCGCGGCTCGCGAGCTCAAGGCCAAGGTTTTGGTAGAGGCCAAACGAGCAGAACAGGATCACAAGTGTCAGCGGGGTATTGCGGACGGTGTTGATGTAAAACGCTGACAGGTTTCGCAGGATGGCAACGGGGGAGACCCGCATTGCGGTGAGCAGGGTGCCCAGGATCATTGATCCGATGGCGGAGTAGAACGTCAGCTTGATTGTGGTCCAGAATGCTGGCCACAGTTTGGGCGCGAGATCAGCCCACATTGCATCCATGGCGGGAACTTCCAATACGTGAAGGAGATGAAGAAAGGTTGGGGCTCGGTGACCGGGTGGGGTTCACCCGGCCACACGGCGGGTGCTACTCGACGAAGGACAGGTCGCCGACCTTGTCCTTTTCAACACCCTGGCCGCCGTCGAGGTTGTCGTTGACGAACTTGTCAAAGGAACCGTCTTCGTAAAGCGCGTTGAGTGCCTTGTTGACGGCCTCGAGTGCGCCCGGGTCTTCCTTCTTCAGGCCGACGCCGTAGTGCTCGTTGGTGAACTCTTCGCCGTCCTTCTTCAGCTCGACGACCTTGAAGTCGCCCGGGGACTGTGCGGAGTAGCCACCGAGGATGGTTGCGTCGGTGGTGAGGGCGTCGACGTTGCTGTTGCGCAGTGCTTCGACGCAGGAGGAGTAGGTGTCGTACTCCTGGAGCTGGACGCCCGGCAGGGTGTCCTTGACCTTCTGTGCCGGGGTGGAACCGGTTACAGAGCAGAGGATGCGACCGTCGAGGGCTTCGAGGCCGGTGATCTCGGCGTCGTCGGAACGGACGAGCAGGGCCTGGTGGGTCAGCAGGTAGGGGCCTCCGAAGTCGACTGCTTCGGAGCGTGACTTATTGATGGAGTAGGTCGCGGCGATTGCTGCGACTTCACCGTTTTGCAGCACGGTTTCGCGCTGTGCCGAGGGGGTTTCGCGCCAGGTGATTTCTGGATGCTCCCAGCCGTTTTCGTCGGCAATGTGGTTGACCACGTAGGTGGCGACGTCGACGTCGAGGCCGGTCATGGAGCCGTCGGCTTCGCGCAGGCCTAGGCCCGGCTGGTCGTACTTAGTGCCGAGGGTGACGTTGCCGGCCTCGATCTGTGCGAGAAGGCCTTCGGCGTCGCCGGCGGAGTCGCCGCCGCAGGCGACGAGTGTGGTGGCCGCGAGCAGGGCTGCGGCAGTGGTCGATGCGAAACGTGCGGTGCGCTTCATGGTGATTCTCCTTGTAAGAAACGTGGGTGGGTTAATGGGGCAGGATCTTGCCGAGGAAGTCTCGTGCACGGCTGGACTGCGGGTTGGTGAAGAACGACTCGGGGTCGGTGTCTTCGACGATTTCGCCATCGGCCATGAACAAGATGCGGTCGGCAACTTTGCGGGCGAAGCCCATTTCGTGGGTGACCACGACCATGGTCATGCCGCTTTCGGCCAGTTCTGTCATGACGTCGAGGACCTCGCCGACCATTTCGGGGTCGAGGGCGGAGGTGGGTTCGTCGAAAAGCATGACTTTCGGCTCCATCGCAAGGGCGCGTGCGATTGCGACGCGCTGCTGCTGGCCGCCGGAGAGCTGTGCCGGATATTTTTCTGCCTGGTTGCCGATGCCCACGCGGTCGAGCAGTTCGCGAGCGCGTGCGGTGGCGTCGGTCTTTTTCACCTTGCGGACCTTGATGGGGCCCAGGGTGACGTTGTCCAGAATGGTCAGGTGCGGAAACAGGTTGAACTGTTGGAACACCATGCCTACGTCTGAACGGAGGTGGGCCAGTTCCTTCCCTTCGGCGGGGAGGGTACGGCCGTCAATTTCGATCGTGCCTTCCTCGATGGTTTCGAGGCGGTTGATCGTCCGACACAGGGTGGACTTTCCCGATCCGGACGGTCCCAGCACTACGACTACTTGTCCGCGGGGGACTTCAAGGTTGATGTTTTGTAGTGCGTGGAAGTCGTCGAAGTACTTCTCCACACCCACCATGCGAATCATGGGTTCGGCAATCTCCTGTGTCATACAAGGCACAGTAGGCCAAAACTGTGATGCGGGTGACCAAAACTGGGAAAGTGTTTGTCATTTGCGGTTAGGTTTGGGCGCTTTGCCTGGTTAGACTGTCTCGCCGTGACTACGGCAAATACCTCTGAAAACACCACTTCGCGCACCTATGAGGTGCGGACGTTCGGCTGCCAGATGAACGTGCACGATTCTGAGCGTCTTTCGGGTCTGCTCGAGGATGCTGGGTACGTGGCGGCAGACGAGGGGACTGAGCCCGACCTGGTGGTCTTCAATACCTGTGCGGTGCGTGAAAACGCGGATCAGCGCCTGTATGGCTCGCTCGGACAGTTGAAGAACACGAAGGCGAATCATCCGGGCATGCAGATTGCGGTCGGCGGGTGTTTGGCGCAGAAGGATCGCGACATGGTGATCGAGAAAGCACCGTGGGTTGATGCGGTGTTCGGTACGCACAACATTTCGGCGCTTCCGGCGTTGCTCGACCGCGCACGGGTGGAGGACGAAGCCCAGGTTGAGATCGTTGAGTCGCTCGAGGTGTTCCCGTCGGTTCTACCGGCGAAGCGCGAGTCGGCTTATGCCGGTTGGGTGTCGGTGTCGGTTGGCTGTAACAACACGTGCACGTTCTGCATCGTGCCGTCGTTGCGCGGTAAGGAGCAGGATCGTCGTCCGGGCGATATTTTGGCGGAGGTTCAGGCGCTCGTCGATCAGGGTGTGTCTGAGGTGACGCTGCTTGGTCAGAATGTGAACTCGTATGGCGTGAACTTTGTCGACGAGGACATGGAGCGCGACCGTTCTGCGTTTTCGAAGCTGTTGCGTGCCTGCGGCGATATCGAGGGGCTGGAGCGTGTGCGTTTTACGTCGCCGCACCCGGCGGAGTTCACCTCGGACGTTATTGATGCGATGGTGGAGACCCCGAATGTGTGCCCGCAGCTGCATATGCCGTTGCAGTCGGGTTCCGACAAGGTGCTTAAGGACATGCGCCGGTCGTACCGGTCGAAGAAGTTCCTTGGGATTTTGGATGAGGTGCGTGAGAAGCTTCCGCACGCGTCCATTACCACCGACATTATTGTCGGCTTCCCGGGTGAGACTGAGGAGGATTTCCAGGCCACGCTTGATGTGGTGGAGAAGGCTCGTTTCACTTCTGCATTTACGTTCCAGTATTCGCCGCGTCCGGGTACGCCGGCTGCGGAGATGGAGCAGCAGATTCCGAAGGCTGTGGTGCAGGAGCGTTTCGAGCGTCTGCTTGCGCTGCAGGATCGAATTAGCGCCGAGGAGAACGAGAAGTTGATCGGCACGGAGCAGGAGTTGCTTGTGCAAGCGGGTGGCGGACGTAAGAATGACCGGACGCACCGCATGTCGGGTCGTGCTCGCGATGGTCGCCTGGTGCACTTTGCGGTCGAGGGTGACATTGATGACGAGATCCGCCCGGGCGATTACGTCACTGTCACCATCACAGAGTCGAAGCCGCACTTCCTCATCGCGGATTCCGGGGTGCGTCATCACCGTCGTACGAAGGCTGGTGACAATTCGGCGGCGGGCCAAGTGCCAACGACTGCACCTGTCGGAGTGGGGCTTGGCTTGCCGACGATCGGCCGGCCCGCCGCCGCTCCAGCAGATTCCGCCTGCTGCGGCAGCTAGGGAAGCATCTTCGGATTACTGCCGCGGAGTGGTTAGACCGGCATCGTACGCAATGATGACGAGGTGAACCCTATCCCTCGCGTTGAGCTTGCTCAGGAGGCGACCGACATGGCTTTTCACGGTTGTTTCCGCCATGTGCAGTGATGCGGCGATCTCCTGATTGTTCTGTCCCCGCGCGATGGCGGTGAGCACCTCGAGCTCGCGTGGAGAGAGTTCCTCTGACAACTTCGCCGCTAGCGTTGAAGGACTCGGTGCGGCCATATGTGGGCGGAACCGATCGATCACCCGCGCAGTGGTCGAAGGGGCAAGCATCGCGTTGCCAGTGGCAACGGTTCTAATCCCCGATATGAGATCTGTTGCACCGCAGTCCTTGAGCATGAACCCTGACGCGCCTGCGGCGAGTGCTTCATAGGCGTATTCATCTAGATCGAAGGTGGTTAGGGCAATTACGCGGGTGTGGTACCCGGCGGCAGTGATTGCTCGCGTTGCTTCTAACCCGTTCATGTGCGGCATGCGGATATCCATGCAGCACACGTCCACTTCCAAACCGCTTTCAAGCAGTTCGAGCGCTTCGTTGCCGTTTGCAGCCTCGCCGACCACCTCGATATCCGGCGCGGTGCTAAGTACTAAGCGAAAGCCGGTTCGTACCAGCTGCTGGTCGTCGACAAGCAATACGCGAATCATGCCTTGACCTCCTGGCCTGCAATTGGTACCTGTGCAACCACTGCGAAGCCTCCTTCGTCCCGTGGGCCTGCAACAAGATCCCCTCCGACGCTTCGAGCTCGCTGGGTCATGTTCGCAATTCCGTTGCCGCGGGCGCCGTCGGTGTGGCGGGCAGCGCCACTATTGACGATCTCGACGCGGACGTGCTCACCCACTTCGGTGACGGCCACGTACGCTCGGGCACTTTCACCGGCGTGGCGCATGACATTCGTGAGGGCCTCTTGCACGATGCGGTACAAAGCGACTTGAGCAGAGGGCAAAAGCGGGGAGTTTGCAAGGTCGTCGGAACTTCGAATTTCGAAGCGCTTACCCGTGGGGTCGCACGATTGCACCAGGTCAGGCAATTGCTCCAAGGTGGGCTGCGGGGCATGGTCTTCGGTCTCGGAACTGACTGCACGAACCAGGTTACGGGTGTCCTGTAGTGCCTGCACAGCGGCCGCGTGCGCGGAACTGATTGCCTCATAGGCTCCAGGCGGGCAGTTCTGAGACTGCTTGAGCACATGCGCCGCGGCATCCGCCTGTACTGCGATGACCGACAAGGAGTGGGCGAGGATGTCGTGAAGATCTGCGGCGATACGCGATCGCTCCTGCTCCACGGCGAGTTGGGTGGTGAGACGATGGTCGCGCTCGGTCTGTGCGGCTTGGACTGCGAGCATGGCTGTGCGCTCTCGGTGCATGCGGATGACGGCACCAAGCGACACTGAACCGATTACAGGGACCGCTGAGATGAGCAATACCGGAATCGGATCGAGGATCCAATCGACGATTGTGCGCGCGGGCCGAGTTGCCGAACTGTTCCACCGGAACCACGTGTGCACGGTCAGCGCAAGCACGGAAGCCACAGTCCACCAGCGTGTGGGCGTCGATCCTCGCCGAACAGCGATGAAACACAAGCCGATGAGCGGGACGACGTTGCCGGAGGTGAGATCTGCGGCATCCGCAAGCCGCCCCAGAAACACCTGCCCCACGAGCGCGGGGACGCTGAGTATCACGGTGAGTTCCGGGATGGCGAACAGGAATATCAGGGGCAGGGTGAATGCCAGGGCAAGAAGGAGATTGGGCCACTCATCGGGGAGCGGATACCGGGCTAGTGCTCCGATCATGAGCAAGGGAAAGGAAAGCGTCGCAACTATGCAGCCCCATACTAATGGGCGGGTTTTGACGCGTTCAGCGAAATCCTCAACCATGCTCTGTATTGTCCTCCGTTGTCGTTACGCAGTACATCCTCCTGCAGTAGATGAACTTTGTGTACCGCAGTCCGATGTGGCGACGCGTGGGCCTCAGGGACACTGTCGCCATGACACATCCTCCCTTGCTGCATGTACACGCAGTCGAAAAGACCTACGGCACCGGTGCGGGCGCGGTCCGGGCGCTTGACCAGGTGAGCTTGGATGTTCCGTGTGGGCAGTTCCTCGCAATCATGGGCCCGTCCGGTTCTGGAAAATCCACTCTTCTTCAATGTGCTGCGGGCCTGGACACCGTGGATGCGGGACAGGTCGTGTTGGACGGTGACGTGCTCACTGCGATGCGCGACGACCAGCTCACCATCACCCGGCGAGACCGGATTGGATTCATTTTCCAGGCGTTCAACCTAATTCCAACGCTCACCGCGAAAGACAACATCGTCTTGCCGCTGAAAATGGCCAAACGCACGGCGGATCCGGATTGGTTCGATCACGTTGTAGCGATGCTGGGCTTGCAGGACCGCCTCACTCACAAACCGGCGGAGCTTTCGGGAGGACAGCAGCAACGCGTTGCTGTGGCCCGCGCGTTGATTACTCAGCCGGATATCATTTTTGCTGATGAACCCACCGGTGCTCTCGACCAAGCTACGAGTGCGAGCCTCATTCGGTTCTTAAGGCGCCTCACGGATGAGCTCAACCAAACTCTCGTCATGGTCACCCATGACGCAGCCGTGGCCAAATGGGCTGATCGAATCGTGGAGCTTCGCGATGGCAGTATTGCCAGAGACATCGTCGCCAGGCCGGTGAATTAGCGTGCTCCGTATCTCTCGCACTTCGCCAGCGAACGTAATCGCTGTCCTGTTTGCTACAGCGCTCGTGACATTTACCGTTTTCCTCCAAGCGGGTGTACGCGGAGATCTCGAGCGAGCCGTGCGCACCGCAACCGGCGACGCTGACCTCATTGTCACCCTCACCGGTGCTGACTCGGCATTACCCGCAGATCTCATTGGGGGGATCAGGGCAGTGCCAGGAGTAGAGAAGGTCGAAGAACAGACTGCCGGTATCGCGGTGGTCGACGATGAAATAGGCGCAGCCATCGAAGTACAGTCGCTTCTCGACGACACGTTGTTCCGCCTCACTGCGGGGCGTATGCCCACCAGTGACAAAGAGTCGGTCATTGTGGAATCCCCAGGAAAGCCGATGCGTTATCTGCCCGGCGCCGAGATCAACCTCAAGAATAACGGCAGCGGTTCCGAAACCATCGTCGTTGTCGGCACCGCGGAGTCTGAACCCGGCGCGACGATGGAGCCATCCCTGCCCACGCTTCTGTGTTCGCGCAGTGCCGCTCAGCGGCTGTTGGGGATCGCGGGAAGCAACGCAGCATTTGTTCAAGTAAGCGGCAGCGTCGACGATGTTCGGGCACAGGTTGCCGAGAAAGTTGCTCAATTTGGCACTACCGCGCGAGTCGAGAGCAGCAGCGAATACGTTGCTGCGAACGCGTCGAAGTACGAAGCTGGCACACAAACTGTAATGCTCGCGCTGCGTCTGCTTACCGCTGTCGCCTTACTTGCTGCGCTCGTGGTGGTTGGTAACAACTACAGACTTCAGCTTGCACGCCGTACGAGGGAGATTGCGCTACTGCGGAGCATAGGTGCTTTGCGACGCCAGGTGTTTACGTCGGTAATTGCCCACGCCGCTGTCGCCGGCGCACTTGGTTCGGCGGGCGGAATCGCACTTGGCGTGGTTGCCGGAGTTTTGGCACTGAAGGGGATGCCTGCCGCGTCAACAGATGCGGGATTCTGGATGCGGCTGATCGCGCTTGGATTGGCTGCTGGAGTTCTTCCTAGCCTGTTGTCGTCTGTAAGGCCGGCTCGACGGGCAACTCGTGTCGCGCCAGTCGAAGCCCTTCGTCGGACGGAGCCAGCAGTCCGGACATCTGGCGGTTCTCGTGGTGGGGGTGGTGCGTGCACGGTGTTGGCGGTGCTGCTCGTCTTCACCGGGATAGCTGTGACCGTCACCGGCGGGGCCACTCAGTCGCTGGCCCTGGTGATCACAGGAGCGCTCCTCGCATGTGCCGGCTTGTTGATCCCTGGAGCGCAAATCTTTACGAGCACAGCACTGGGTTTCAGCCGGATAGCAATTGCTCGAGGGGGAGCGCACGCGGAGCTTGCCAGCGAGCAGCTGCGGCGCCACCCCGGGCGATCTGACGCCACCGCAGCGGCAGTGTGGCTAGGGGCGACATTAATGGCAGCGTTGCTCTCCGGAAGCACTACGGCCCAGGCCACGATGGGCGAAATTGTCGAGGCTGCGACACCAACCGACATCATTGTCACTCCAGCCGGAGACACGGACAACCCTGTGGAGCTAGGTAACCGCGTGAGTCAGCTTCCCCAGGTTGCAAATACTGCCGTCGTGTCAGACGTCGTGCTTGACGCGGAGTTCGCTGCATCGCCGGATAGTGACGGTCCGATGACCGTGGCAGCGTGGACCCCGCAGCTAGGTAGCGTGCTTCGCAGCGACGCGATCATCCCTGAACCCGAGCCAGGAACGATCATTTTGCCACCCACACCGGAGACCACTGCGGGGTCAGGGCTAGTCACCGTCACCCTCCGTCAGTCTGGCAATGCACACCCCTTCGATATCACGGTTATCGAAGGCGCGCCCCTGATAGGCATCGTGCACCAATCGGATCTTGCACGATTCGCGGTGTCTACACCCAGCGTGTGGGTGAAGGTGGTGCCCGGAGCTGACCCACTTGACGCGGCGGATGCGATTGGCGAGCTACCCGGTGTGGCAACGCTGAACAGCCCGGCCGTCCAACGCCTCGAGGCGGATGCGGAACTCACACGATTCGTTGCGCTCGGACTCGCGTTTCTCGCTGTAGCGCTGGTCATTGCAGTAGTGGGACTATCCAACACCGTTGCGCTTTCAGTTACCGAGCGCTATCGAGAAATAGGTCTGCTTCGTGCCCTTGGAGCCCGGCGCACCCAAATTACAGGGATGGTTCTGACTGAGACGTTGCTGCTCGCTCTCGCTGCTGGACTCATTGGCGTGGTATTCGGAGTGCTCTTCGGCGTTACTGGGACGAATGCGCTACTAGGAGGCGAGAAGCTCCATGTTGTGACAGCGATCCCGTGGGCTTCGCTCGCCGCACTGGTGGTGGGCTTGCTCGCAGCTTCGGCGATTGGAGCAGTGCTACCGGCGCGCCGGGCCGCGGCTATTCCGCCGGCTGCGGCGCTCGCGCAGTAGCGGCTAATCAATAGCAGGTACTAGGGGCTACAGTGACTGTCATGACGCAGCCCAATACCGAATCCCTTGCCCGCGCGGAGAAGAAAGCCGCATCCACCGTGGACATGGGCGTAAAGCGCTGGGTGCTCGCCGCCGCGGTGGCCATCTACGTGGTGGCGCTGTTCCTGCCGTTCGTCGGCGGGGCATCGCTGTGGCAGGCGCTCGCCGTAACTGACGCGGCGAAGGACGCTCAAACCGCGTTCACGGAGTACGTCTTCGCGTGGATCTCGCTTATCGGCGTGGGTGTCCTGACCACGCTTGCCGTGGTCACGCAACGCTTCGCACTCGCGGTTCCCGCGTGGATGGTCACCACCGTCTCGCTGGTTTACTCCGTGCTTGGCATCTGGCTGCGCAACTCCAACGCCTCCGGCATTAGTCGTGGTCCCGGCTACTACCTGGTCCTGCTCGCGGTAGTGATCGTGGTGTTTACGGTGTTCCTGCTGATTCTGTCGCGCAACGAGGAGCAGGTGGCCGTCGCGAAGCAGCGCGCCGAAGCGCAAGGCAAGGATGAGGTGGCGCTCGCACAGCGCGCGGCGACGAGGGAGCAGGAAAACCCTTTGCTTATCGACGACCGCCGTGCCCGCGCAGCAGAGCGACACCGCAAGACGTTGGACTAACAGGTACAAGCTCGGGGTGGGGCCCAAGCCCGCAAAAGCCGATATCGTCATGTAGCGTGACCGCCGATCCGCGACCTGGGCTTTTGTGACAGCTCACCCTGTAAACGCCGATATCGGTATTTACGAGATGTGCGCGTTGCCTACCGCTAAACCTGCCACGCGGTGGTGGACGAAACCACCTTGGCGTCAAGCCCGCGCATGATGGCCTTCGCCGTGGGCGAGTCGGCGGGGTAGGAGCAGTACACCGTCTCCAAGTCTTCCCAGATCTCTTTGGCGCGGGTCAGCGACGCGCGCAGCAGGGATTTGCCGATGCCACGGCCGCGGTGCTCTGGAAGGACGTAGACAAGGCCGAGTTCGCAGACCTTCGGGTCGTCGGCGTGGAAGCGCACGACTTCGCAGAGTCCGACGATGACGCCGTCGACGTAGGCCAGCCCGGTCAGTTGCGAGCCGCCGCGGTCTTGCAGCCTCGCGCCGGCGTCGCGGATGCGCTCAAGGTCCCACTCGATCGTGTCCATCATGAGCTCACCGCGAGGGTAGTCGCGCGATGCGGCGGTGAGCAGGCTGGAGAACTGTTCAACTTCGTTCGCGCCAGCCCTGCGTTTGGAGAAGAACCCTGGGCCTTCGATGACTGCGAACTCGGCGGCCACAGTACGAGGCAGGGCATCCAGTGCACTGATCTCGAACGTGGCCTGGTCTTCCCTGAAAGCGGCTGTGTAGCCTGCGTCGGTCAGCGCGGGGGATGCCGGGGCGTCGGGCAGGTGGGTGACCCAGAGTTGGCGGATGGGGCGTTCGAGGCGGGCGGAGAGGTCGTCGAGAAGCAACAGCGCTGCGGCCCACGGTTCGGGCGGTTCATCTTCGCCGGGCATGGGCGCGATCTCGGCGTCGAAGGTGAAGTTCGCTTCGATCACGCGACGGTCTTCGAGCAAAGGCAGGGAGATGAAGAGCCAGGCGTCGGTGTGGTCGAGGTCGTCGTCGAAAAGTTCGCGGTAGCCCAAATCCGTCACCGGGCGGGGTGCCTGTTGGGAGGTGAGCGCGAAGAGGATTGCTTCGGATTCGGCGGACGGCTCGAGGCGCTTCGCAATGTGCGATGCGGACACACCAGAGGTGGCAAGGCCTGTGATGTCTTGGATGGCGAGCGTTGCGGAAAATGCGTAACCCCCGACCACTGCCTCCGATGAGTTGGGCCGGGGGACGTACTGCTGTGGTGTGAGCACTAGCCCTCGTTCACAGCCTTCGCAGCAACGTCGGCGAACTCCTGCCACTGCTTCGCCTGCTCACGCAGCGTTGCTGCCTTTGCGGCGTTGCCCTTGGCCTCAGCCTCTTGGGCTTGGCGCTCAAAGTCGTCGGCCTTGACCTGGAACTGGTTGACCTTGTCCTGCTGGGCAGGGTTGGTTTTGCGCCAGCGGGAGTCTTCGGCCTCGGAGACGCGCTGCTCGATGCGGGCGATCTTGTCCTCGTACTCGCGGATGCGACCGCGTGGTACGAAGCCAATCTCGTCCCACTTGTCCTGCAGTTCGCGCAGTTTCGCCTTCGCGGCGCCGAGGCCCTTCGCGGGGTCGATCTGCGCGTCGTATTCAGCGATGAGCGCATCCTTGGCTTCTGCGTTGGCCTCGAATTCGCGGTCGCGTTCCGCGTTGACGGCGTTGCGGGCTTCGAAGAAGTGGTCCTGGGCGGCGCGGAACCGCTCCCAGAGCTTGTCGTCTACCTCGCGTGGGGCGCGACCGGCGGCCTTCCATTCCGTCATCAGGTCGCGGTAGGCGCGGGCGGTGTTGCCCCAATCCGTGGAGTCCTTGAGCGCTTCGGCGCGGTCGACGAGTTCTTCCTTGATCTTCTTGGCTTGGGCGCGGTTGCGGTCCAACTCGGCGAAGTGGGCGCCACGGCGACGGTTGAAGCTGTCGCGGGCGCGGGAGTAGCGCTTCCACAGCTCGTCGTCGGTTGCGCGGTCGATGCCGCGGATGCCGCGCCACTCCTCGAGGATGTCGCGGATGCGGTCGCCGGCACGCTTCCATTCGGTGGAGTTTTCTGCCAGGTCTTCGGCTTCGGCGGCGAGGGCTTCCTTGCGGGCGATCGCTGCCTTACGTCGCTCTGCCTTTTGCTCCTTAGCCTGCTCGCGGGCATCGGCGGATGCGGCAATCGCAGCATCGAGGCGGGTTTCGACGGCGTCGAGGTCGCCGATTACTGCGGCGTCGTCAAGCGAGGCTTTCAGCGCTTCGGCGGATTTGCGGATCGCGTCTGCGTCTTCCGGGTGAGCGCGCAGACGGGTCTCGATGAGTTCGACTTCGGTAACCAGGTCGTCGTAACGCTGCCCGTAGTGTGCGAGGCCTTCCTCGGGCGTACCTGCCTGCCAGGACGCGATCTGGCGTTCAGTGCCGCCGCGGGTGAGGAAGACGTTGCCGTCTGCATCAACACGGCCAAACTTCGACGGGTCCGACGGCGTACGCGCCGGAACAGGCGCCGGTGTCACTGACGGGGCGGCAGGCGCCGCGGCCGGGCGTGGCCGAGGCTTCGGACCCTTCTTCGCCATGGCGGCAGGCGAGGGGATCTTGCCAGAGGTGTTGGTGGGGTTCGACTCGGTCATGGTGGTCGTCCTTTCCGCGGCATGGACCGCACTGTGCCGCGCGTCGCGGCTGCCTTTGCGCAATGCAAGCGATCGTACAGCCACACACACCGCTGCGGGGCGAATTGGGGTGCTAGGTAGGGTTGGGCGGGTGCGAGCAAACCTTTGGATCATCCCCGGATCGCCTGCGTTGGCGCTCTCGCCTCACGACGACGCCTCGCAGCGCCTCCTGGCCGTCACCCGTGCGTTGGCGGAAACTGCAGGTAGCCACCCGATCGATATCGTCTGCTGCCTCGATGAGCGGTGGTACACGGCGCACACTGGCTCGTTTCGTGCCTGGGGAGGCCCTGACATCACGGTGCGTGGTGGTAACCACTTAGGTGAGCTGGTTGCCAGGTTTGCGCTGGGTGATCCGGAGGTCCGCGACGTGCGTTCGCGTATCGACGAGCCCGATCCCGACGCCATCACTGTTGTCGTTGTCGACGGACCCGCGGGGTTAACACCGCGCGCCCCGCTCGCGTTAGTTCCCGGCGCGCCGGAGACGCACGAGGCCATTGTGCGGTGGTTGGACGGTGGTGAAGCGGTGCTCGTCGATACGCAGGTGCTCGAACCGGAAATGTGGCGTGAACTCGCATCACTTGAGCGCAAGGATGCGCGGTTGATCGATGCTGATGACACGCTGGGTGTCGGACGGTATGTAGCGGAGTGGAGCGTATGAATCCCATTGCAGTTGTAGGTCCTACCGCCAGCGGCAAGTCCGCGCTTGGCATTGCGCTTGCGCACGAGTTCGGCGGGGAAGTGGTCAACGTGGATTCGATGCAGCTCTACCGGGGTATGGACATCGGCACCGCGAAGTTGCCGGTGGAGGAGCGCGAAGGCATCACGCACCACCTGCTGGATATCTGGGATGTGACCAAGACCGCCTCCGTCGCGGAGTACCAGGCGCTTGCCGTGGCCACGGTTGAGGAGATCATGGCGCGTGGCAAGGTGCCGGTGCTGGTGGGCGGTTCGATGCTGTACGTGCAATCGCTTATCGACGCCTGGTCCTTCCCACCCACCGACCCCACCGTGCGCGCCCGCTACGAGGCGCGTCTGGGGGAGATCGGCGTCGACGCGCTGCACGCCGAACTCGCCGAGGTTGATCCGGAAGCAGCCAGCATCATCGAGGACAAAGACCCGCGACGTACCGTGCGCGCCCTCGAAGTCATCGAATTGACCGGCAAACCGTTCAAGGCTTCCCAACCGCCGAAAAATGCACCTCCACGTTGGGGCACGCGCATCCTTGGCCTGCGCACGAACGCCGAGTGGCTCAACCCCCGCATCGAGCTGCGAACCCGCATGATGTTCGAGCAAGGGCTTATCGACGAAACCCGCGCCCTGGTCACAGACGGCCTCGTCCGCAATTCCACTGCCGGTCGCGCCATCGGCTACGCGCAGGTTCTCGCCATGTTCGACGGGGAACTCACCGAAGAACAAGCACTCGAACAGACCATCACCGGCACCCGCCGCTACGTGCGCCGGCAGCGCTCGTGGTTCAACCGCGACCCGCGCACGGTATGGCTCGATGCCGCCGATTCGAGCGTGGTGGATCTCGCGTTAGACTCGCTGGCGTGAGGTTCCTGAAAGCACATGCCACCGAAAACGATTTCGTCGTCCTGATCGACGTCGACGACCAACTCGACATCACCCCTGAGCAGGTCGCCTTCCTGTGTGACCGCCGCGCCGGCGTCGGCGGCGACGGCCTGCTGCGTGTCGTCCGACGTGACGGTATGTGGTTCATGGACTACCGCAACGCCGACGGTTCCATCGCCGAGATGTGCGGCAACGGCATCCGTGCGTTCTCCCACGTACTCGTCGCTGAAGGGCTCGAAGATGCCCGCGAGTTCGACGTGGACACCCGCGCCGGGGTGAAGCACATCCGCGTGCTTGAAGCTGACGAGGCCAACGCCGTCGTCTCCGTCGGCATGGGGGCGGTTCAGGTCACCGGTGTATCCACCGCATCGATGGGGGACAACCAGTTCGCTGGCATCGGCGTGGACGTGGGCAACCCACACCTCGCCTGCGTGATCCCGAGTCTCACACCTGAAGGGCTTGCGGAGATGAACTTTGTCGCCCCGACCTTCGACCCGGAGTTCTTCCCTGAAGGCGTCAACGTCGAAGTGCTTACCGAACTTCGCGACGGCGAAGCGCACATGCGCGTCTGGGAGCGCGGCGTCGGGGAGACCCGCTCCTGCGGCACCGGCACGGTTGCTGCAGCTCAGGCAGTGCTTGCAGACGCCGGGATTGAAAACGGTGCCGTCACCATCAACGTGCCCGGTGGCGCAGTCAAGGTCGAGCTCAACGACGGCGAAGCCACCATGACCGGCCCGGCCACCATCGTGTTTCGAGGAGAACTGACCAGCGCGCTTTAACGAGGAGTTTTTCAAAACCCAGCGCATGGGTGTGTGTTCCTGCTTACAATGCACCTGTCGTTTGCGCCGCAGCTTGGGATCAAGTTGCCGTTCTAAACCAGCAACTTCAAACCGTTACGCCGGGCCGATCTCCTTTGCGGCCCGGCGTGCGTCGTCCCAGGCCTCCTGAAGCTCGAAGGCACGCTCGTCTGCGACCATCAAGATGCGTTCCAACTGGGTTTTGTCGGTGCCGGGGGATTCGAGATAACCGTCGACGCGCTCAATGAAGCGTCGCGCAGAGGATGCTCGAAGCAGAAACTCGTTGATTTGGGGCACAGAGTTATCTGGGTTTGCCAGGGCGGGGTAGTGCAGCGTGCGGTCTGCGATGTCGGCGGCTGATGCGCCGTTTTGGAGCTTTTCGTACGCGTCGAGAATCTCAAGGATGTCGTCGCGCGCGTACTCCAGCGACGATCGCATTGCAGCTACCTCGGGGTCTGGCTGCAGATGTCGGCTGATGAAGAAGGCGCAAGCGATCAGCAGGACAGACAGGAGCAAACCAGGCCACTTCAGCAACAAGACAAGCACTACTGCGGCAGCGAGTACGAGCGCGCCGAGTAGTGCTCGCGAGAGGTCCTTGTCTGGTGAACTCATGGTTCTGCCCTGCAGGATTAGTGGCCGCCGCAACCGCAGGATCCGCCGCAGCCTCCGCAGCCGCCGCCGGTCGGAGTTGGGATGGAGCCGGCCATGACGGCGGTGCCAGCGATCACGGAGTCGCGGGACGGCAGGTCGCCGTCGGGCAGGCACACGTCGAACGGGAACGCAGCATCGACAGCGACGTGGATGAAGCGCTGGCCGGTCAGTTCGGAGGTGCGGTATTCCGCATCGAGTACGCGGCCGGAAAATTCGGCCTGTGCGTCTGGGGTAGAGGCGGCACCGGATGCGACTGCTTCGGCGCCCGGGGAGGTTACCGTGCCAACCACCGCTCCCGGGTGCAGGGCCAGGTAGGCATCGGTTGAGGTGTAGCACTCCGTTGTCAGCGCGAGTGCGGTGACGGAGAGTTCTTGCCATTGGAGCGTGGGCTCGTCGACAAGCAGCGGCCCCTGGGCAAGATTCACGGTCAGGGATGCCATCGCGTTGCCGCGTGGGTCCACCACATCGGCGAGCGCAACTACGTCGTTGATTGGGGTGACGTGCGCGTAGGTGCGGGTCACGGAATCGAATCCTGCAAAGGTAGCGAACGGCTCAACTGCCAAAATGTTGAGCTGGGCGCCTGAGGGGTCGGCGTATTGGATCAGCTGGCCGCCGCGCACTTCACCAGTTACCGCGAGACGGTCGGTGGCAATGGCGGCTTCCACAGCGTCCTGCCACTTGTCAAAGTTCAGGCCGATTGCGGCGAGGTCGTTGCTGATTGCTGTGCTCATGACGCTCGATCCTAGTCGCAGACGCACTTGGGGAAGAATCTCGGGCCTATTGGCGTTTGATGGGGTAGATATGAATAGGACGTTTCAAGCTCCATTAAAGGATGTAATGACTGAACCCCACCTTGACCGTTTCGGCGGTAACCGTGAGCGCTTTTTGCGTGACGACGACACCACGCCCGAGCAACGCGCCCACGACGAACTTCTCCGTGAGGCTTTTCGGCACAACACCGTTCCCGACGAATCCGCACCGACGGTAGGCGCGCTTGACCTGGAGGAGCGCAACGCGTTTCGTTCCGTGACCGGGTCGACCGAGATCCGCTCGCAGGACCAAAAAGACATCACCGAGGTGGAGTACCGCAAACTCCGCATCGAACAGGTCTTGCTCGTTGGCGCGTGGACCGAAGGCACCCTTGCGGAGATTGAGGCTCGCATGTGGGAGCTTTCAGCACTGGCGGAAACAGCCGGCGCTGAAGTCGTCGACATGCTGTATCAAAAGCGCGACAAACCTGATCCGGGTACTTACATCGGCTCCGGCAAGGTTGCGGAGTTGCGTGAGATTGTGCTGTCTACCGGCGTTGACACGGTGATTTTTGATGGTGAGCTTTCGCCGTCGCAGATGATCGCGCTGGAGGAAGCCCTCAAGATCAAGGTGATCGACCGCACGATGTTAATTCTCGATATCTTCGCCCAGCACGCGAAGAGTAAAGAGGGCAAAGCACAGGTCAGCCTTGCGCAGATGGAGTACCTCTACAGCCGTACCCGCGGTTGGGGTGGCAACCTGTCGCGTCAGGCGGGCGGTCGTGCTGGCTCCAACGGCGGTGTGGGCCTGCGTGGTCCTGGTGAGACGCGTATCGAGGCCGACCGTCGCCGCCTGCGCACCGAGATGGCCAAACTGCGCCACCAGCTGCGCGATATGGAGACTGCCCGAGAGATCAAGCGCGCGCAGCGCCAGCGCTCCACTATCCCGAAGATCGCGATCGCGGGCTACACCAACGCGGGTAAATCCTCGTTGATCAACGCGATGACGGGTGCGGGCGTGCTGGTGGAGGACGCGCTGTTTGCCACTCTCGACCCATCGACGCGCAAGGCCAAGTTGGCAGACGGGCGCAACGTAGTGCTGACCGACACTGTCGGGTTTGTGCGCCACCTGCCTACCCAGCTGGTTGAGGCGTTTAAGTCCACGCTCGAAGAGGTCAGCGGCGCCGACCTTGTCCTGCACGTCGTGGACGGTTCGGATCCGTTCCCACTGAAGCAGATCGAAGCAGTCAATGCGGTCCTTGCAGAGGTCACACGCGACTCGGGCGAGGAGATGCCGCCGGAGATCGTTGTGGTGAACAAGATCGACGACGCTGACCCGATCGTTCTTGCCGAACTTCGCCACGCCTTTGAAAAGACGGGCCGTACGGCGGTGTTCGTCTCTGCGCTGACAGGCGAGGGCATTGACGAGTTGGAGGCGCGCATCGAACAGCACCTCAACTCCATCGATGCGCACGTGACCATGGTCGTGCCCTACACCCGCGGAGATGTGGTCAGCCGCGTGCACGAGGAGGGCACAGTGCGCTCCGAGGAGTACGAGGCAGAGGGCACGCGTATCGACGTCCGCCTGCCACGTGTCCTCGCCGACCAGTATGCGGAGTTCGTCGTCTCCTAAGCCTGGCGGTTCGGGTTGGCGTTGACCCCGGTGTTAGCGCCAGTAAGGGTCGAACGCCTTGTAGGTTTCGGCCCCGGTGAGCATCTCGGCGGCGCTTTCGTCTACGACAACCTTCGCGGCGTTGTGCAGCTGCAGTGCCGATGCCGGGCACGATGCGGACAGAGGCCCCTCGACGAGTGCTTGTACCGCGTTAGCCTTCGCCGGGCCAGTGGCGATAAGCACCAGGTGGCGTGCCTCAAGGATGGTGCCGATGCCCTGTGTCAGGGCTTGGCGCGGGACCTCGTCGGCAGAATCGAAGAAGCGTGCATTGTCCTCGATCGTGCGTGGATGCAGGTCGATGAGACGGGTACGGGAGCGCAGCGAACTCGTCGGCTCGTTGAACGCAATGTGTCCGTTTGCGCCAATGCCGAGAATTTGGATATCTACACCGCCCGCGTGGCGGATGGCGTGGTCGTAGGAGGTAGCTGCTGCCTGGGGGTTGGCGGCCTCGCCGTCGGGAGACGCAACGGACGAATCCGGAATGTCGATAGAGCCGGTGAACTCGCGGCGGATCGTCGAGTAGTAAGACTGCTCGTGGTCACGAGGGATGCCGTAGTACTCGTCCAGCAAGAAGGCCTTGCAGTTGGCGAAGCTCAAGCCTTCTTCGCGGTGTCGGCGGATGAGCTCTTTATAGGTTGGGTTGGGTGAGGATCCGGTCGCAAGACCGATGGTGGCGCCTTGTCGTGCGAACGGCTCGATGCAATCGGCGGCGTATGTGCCGACTTCCTCGGGGGTGCGTCGAATGATGATGTCCATGAGGAGCAACTTACCCGCTCGAACTGCTGCGGCTGCGATTAGCTATGCAAAGCGCGCGAGGGCCATAATGAAGACTCGTGACGAACTCAATTGGTTGGACCCTGCATGGCGACGGACGCCATGTGAAACCCGGGGCGGTTGTCGCTCCCGACGAACGACTGTCGTGGTCGCGCACCATCGGCATCGGCATGCAGCATGTGGTGGCTATGTTTGGCGCAACACTGCTGGTGCCCACGCTCACTGGCTTCCCAGTAAACACCACGTTGCTGTTTTCCGGACTTGGCACGATTATCTTCCTGCTGATCACCCGGAACCAGTTGCCGAGCTACCTTGGCTCTTCTTTTGCCTTCATCGCCCCGCTGACCGCGTCTCAGCAGTATGGCATTGGATCGCAACTCGGTGGTGTGCTGCTGACGGGTGTGGCGCTCATCCTTGTCGGTGTGATCGTGCAAAAAGCCGGCAAACGCGTCATTGACGCCGTAATGCCCCCTGTAGTCACAGGTGCCATTGTGGCGCTAATCGGCTTTAACCTCGCACCGACTGCGGTCAGTAACGTACAAACCCAGCCTGCTGTTGCAGGCGTGACCTTGCTGACCATCGTGCTGGTCACGGTTGCAACGCGCGGGATGCTTTCTCGACTGTCCATCCTGATTGGTGTGCTGGTGGGTTGGCTCTTCGCAGCACTCACCGGCGGTTTGAGCGAGGACGCGCTGGCCACAATCGGTGACGCCGCCTGGGTTGGCCTGCCGCAGTTCCACACTCCGGAGTTCCACCTTTCTGCCGTGCTAGTGACACTTCCGGTGCTTGTTGTGCTCATTGCTGAAAACGTCGGACACGTCAAGGCGGTCGCCGAGATGACCCACCGCAACCTGGACCACATGCAGGGCCGGGCACTGATCGGCGATGGCATCGCCACGACCCTGGCGGGTGGCTTCGGCGGCTCCGGCACCACTACTTACGCCGAAAACATCGGAGTCATGGCCGCGACCAAGGTGTATTCCACCGCTGCGTACTGGGTGGCTGCCACCTTCGCGATCATCCTCGCGTTCATCCCGAAGTTCGGCGCCGTCATCTTCACCATTCCCGCCGGCGTGCTCGGTGGCGCGTGCTTGGTGCTCTACGGCCTGATCGGCATGCTTGGCGTGCGTATCTGGCAGGACAACAAGGTCGACTTCACTGACCCGGCGAACCTCACCGCAGCTGCCGTCGCGCTGATTGTCGGCATCGGCAACCTCACCTTCGAGGTCGGGCAGGTCACCCTGGAAGGCATCGCCCTCGGCTCCGTCGGCATCATCGTTATCTATCCGCTGATGCGGTGGGCTTACGACCATATTGGTGAAGGCCAGTTCCGCTAACCTCACCCATCAAAAAGACTACGCCCGGGCAACCACTGTGGTTGCCCGGGCGTAGTCGTCGCTAAGCAAGAAGCTTTTACTCGTCGTCGAGATTTTTCGCGATCAGTGCGGCGATCTTCTCAACCGCCTCGGCATTATCAGAGGTGACGATGACCTCATCGCCGTGCTCTGCACCCATCGCCATGATCATGAGCGAGGACGCAGCATCAGTCTCATCGTCCTCGTCGCCGCCGACCAGGGTAAGCAGGATCTCGTCATCGTACTCACCAGCAGCGTCCGCAATCACCGTCGCCGGACGAGCGTGCAGACCAACCGTGGAACCGACCTTGACCGTCTTCGAAGCCATAATGCAACTTTCCTTTCACGCGGCTTTTCAAGAATGCGCTTTGCAGTCGAGTGTACGCCCTTGTGCTTAAGCCGACACGAGTTCTTCCTCGCGTTTCGCAGCCTTTCGGATCTCATCGTTAGGCCACCACTGTTTGAGCGCCACAACAGCGAGCGTCGCCACCGCGACACCGGCAGCCAACGCCACGAGCATGCCCCACCACGGGTGGTAGGCGAAGATCACAAACACGCCACCGTGCGGTGCCTGTGCACCCACACCAAGGGCCATCGAGACCGCACCTGCGGTTGCACCGCCAAGCATCATCGAAGGGATCACACGGAACGGATCTGCAGCTGCGAACGGAATTGCGCCTTCTGACACGAACGACAATCCCAACAGCCAGGCGGATTTGCCGTTCTCCTGCTCAGCCGGGGTAAACAGCGAGGAACGCAGGAAGGTGGCGATAGACAGCGCGATCGGCGGCACCATGCCCGAGATCATTACCGCGGCCATGATTTCGTACGCACCCTGGGTACCCGCAGACAAGCCAGCGGTGCCGAACAGGTAAGCAGCCTTGTTCACCGGACCACCCAGGTCGAAGCACATCATCAAGCCGATAGTCACGCCAAGCAGCACGGCAGACGAACCGGACATGGACTCCAGCCACGCGGTGAGTCCTTCCATGACAGCGCCGAGCGGACGGCCCAGCAGCAGGAACATCAGTACGCCGATGATCAGCGATGTCAGCAGCGGGATGATCACCACCGGCATGAGCGAACCCAGCCAGCGCGGAACCTTCCACGTCTGAATCCAGTGGGCGATCACACCTGCGAGCAAACCGGTGATCAGGCCACCGATGAAGCCAGCGCCGACCATCACGGAGATTGCGCCGCCGACGAAGCCAGGTGCGATACCCGGGCGCCCAGCGAGTCCGTAGCCGATGTAGCCGGACAGTGCCGGCACGACGAATTGCATAGCCATCTGCCCAGTGGCGAAGAGCACTGCGCCGAGGTAGAGCAACCAGCCGGAGCGCCTGAACGCAATGAGTTCGCCGTCCACAGTGATCTGATTGCTCGGCAGGTTGGTCGGGGAGTGCTCGGTGACCAGTGCCTGCCAGCCATTCGCCATGTCCGCGCCGCCGAAGAGGAATCCGAGGGCCAACAGCAGGCCACCGGCGGCGACGAACGGCACCATGTAGGAAACGCCGGTCATGATCGCTTGTTGGATGCGCTTGGGCCAGCTCTGTGTCGCGGCAGACGCGGTGTCGTCACTATCTGCCTTCGACGCTGCAGCTACTCGAGGTGCGTTTGGGTCCTTCGATGCGGCGATCGCCTCATCGATCATCGCGTCCGGTTCGTTGACACCACGCTTGACTGGACTGTCGACCACGGGCTTACCCGCGAAGCGACTCTTTCCGCGAACAGCGACATCATGGGCGAAAATCACCACATCAGCGGAATCGATAAACGCCTGGTCGAGCGGATCCCCACCGGAGGAGCCTTGCGGCTCGACACGAAGATCAACATTGTCGCGCTTGCTAGCTGCTTGCGTCAGTGCATCCGCTGCCATGTAGGTGTGCGCAATGCCGGTCGCACACGATGTGACCGCTGCAATACGAATTGGCGCATTGCTTTGCGACGACACCACCGCATCGGCCTTCTTCTTCGGTTCAGCCTTCTTCGGTTCAGCATTGACCACGCCGTGCACAAGATCCACGATCTCCTGCTCGGACGCGGCGGAGCGGAGGTTATCAACGAAATCGCCGCGGACCAGTGCGCGGGCGAGCTTCGAGAGAATCTTTAAGTGTGCCTTGCCGCCGCCTTCAGGTGCTGCAATGAGAAACACCAGCTCGGCGTCACCGTCGGGGCCGTTGAAGTCAACAGGGTTGGACAGCCGGGCAAACGCAAGCGTGGATTCGGTGACAGCGGCACTACGGCAGTGCGGGATAGCGACCCGTCCGTTCACGCCGGTGCCGGCCTTAGCCTCGCGCGCGACGGCTGCCTCAGCCACCGCTGCGGCATCAGTCGCACGGCCAGAATCTGCGATACGTGCAGCGAGCTGGCCAATGACATCGGAGGGAGAAATGCCAAGGTCAGCATCAAGCGTGACAAGTTTTGGCGTGATGAGAGGTTGATTCACGTTGTCTTCTTTCATGCAGTTATACGGGGAACACGTGAGTGTGTTCAAGGTCGATATCGGAAGGAGAGGGGATGCCAGTGCCCGGCAGCGACGCCGCAGCCGAGCCGTACGCCACTGCACGGCGGAGGCACTCGGCTGGTTCATCCCCGGCGATCCGTGCCATCAGGTAGCCAGCCAACGAACTATCACCAGCGCCGACGGTTGAGAGCACCGTGACTGGAGGTGGGGTCGCCGCCCACGCACCAGCGCGAGTAACTAAGCATGCACCGGCGCCGCCTAAGGTGACCAGTACTTCGTTGACCCCGTGGTCAATCAGTTTCTGTGCTGCCGAAACGATGGCGGCGTAGTCGCCCTCGGAAGCGCTGCGCTCCAATGCGCTGCCGTCGCCACCGGTGAGCTGCGCGAGCTCAAACGCGTTTGGCTTCAACACGTCCGGCGCGCTCGTATCGAGTCGCTCACCAATTGCCTGCAGCGGTGCATCGGAAGTATCCACTGCGACCAGCGCGCCAGCATTAACCCGACGGATGCGCTCCACAAGATCTGCGTACCAGTCAGTTGGGACACCAGGGGGAAGCGATCCTGCAAGAACGACGGCTTCAGCGTCTGCGACGACTGAATCTATAGCTGATTCAACGGCCGCCTTTTCGTCGTCGCAAAGCCTCGCTCCTGGTTCGTTGATCTTTGTCGTTGTTGCGTCATCTTCAACGATCGCAGTATTGGTTCGCACCGATGCCGCGATAGCAACGGGGTGAAACTGCACCGGCAGTTCACGGATGACGTCCGCAAACGGATCGGAGGGGGCACAGGGGGCAATCGCGATGGTTCGAATGCCCGCTTTGGCACACGCGTGCGCGACATTGACCCCTTTTCCACCCGCCTCTTTTCGGGTCTGGGAAATCCGCGCAACCTCACCGCGTTTAAGCACGGGGACGTTTACGGTCACATCCATGCTGGGGTTTGGGGTGAGGGTGACTACCCGCACCGTGTTCTTTGTGCTGCTCACACAACCAGTGTGTCCGATTGTATCCGTTTTTGCAACGAATCCCACACAATCGGAATTAGTGTGTGCTGGATGTCACCGGCGCAAGAACGACCTCAATATCATTGCGCTCGAGATCTTCGAGGAAGGTCTCAGGTGCATCACTATCGGTAATGACGATGTCGATGGCATCGAGGGGTGCGAAACTGACAAGGTAATCGTTGCCGATCTTCGATGAATCACACAAGACCACGACCTTCTGGGCATTTGTGACCATGGCCGATTTCACGGCTGCTTCCTGAGAATCGGCGGTAGATAGGCCGTGGTCAATCGTCAGTGCATTGGTACCAATGAATGCGACATCGGCGCGGAGCAATGCCAACGTTCGAAGTGCAGTCGCACCAACTACCGCTTGCGTAATTGCACGAACTGACCCTCCAAGAAGCTGTACGCCATCAAGGCCTGCGGAGGAAAGATCCAGGGCGATTGGCAGCGAATTTGTCACGATAGAGCAGTCTTGAGCGCGGGTGTCCTCGCAAAGCAACTGTGCAAAGTAACTGGTTGTAGAGCCAGAATCCAGAAAAATCGCGGCGTTGTCGTGGCGGGGGAGAAAATCCAGTGCAGCTTTCGCGATCGCGGTCTTCGCATCAGATGCCGCACGAGACCGGGCATCGAGCGGGAGTTCAGAGGTGAGAAACGCTTGGCTTGCAACAGCACCACCATGTACGCGGTGCACAATCCCATCGGCGTGAAGTGCGGTGAGGTCGCGGCGGATCGTTTCGGCAGTGACATCGAACTTCTCCGCGAGTTCAGCGACGCTCACCCTGCCTTCCACAGCAGTAAGTGACGCAATCTGGCGTTTGCGCTCCTCGGCGTACATCGCACTCCTCAAACGTTTTGGTCGGAGTACTCAGTATTTCAGACATTCATGCCCGGATGTCTGCGATTGTGTTTGTTTTGCCCCTAAAGGAGGGCAAATTCCCGCTAAAGAGTGCGGAAAACGGAAATAACACGCCCCATGATCTCTGCGTTATCGCCCTTGATTGGGGCAAAAGCATCATTGTGGGGAAGGAGCCACACACCGGTGGAATCGCGGTGGAACTCTTTGACTGTCGCCTCGCCGTCAAGCAATGCAGCGACGAACTCGCCTTCCTCGGCAACAGGCTGCGAACGTACAACAACCCAGTCGCCGTTGAGGATGCCAGCATCGCGCATGGACTCTCCAACAACCTGAAGCATGAAAACGTCGCCATCGCCGAGTAGGTCACTAGGAAGTGGGTAATACGTGTCGACGTTTTCTTCGGCCAGGATTGGCGCGCCAGCTGCTATCTGTCCCAAAACTGGAACGTAACGCGCGGGAGTGGCGTCCTCGGGTGTGTCCTGCTGGGGGGTCTTGCGCTTCGGTTTGGTTGTCTGTTGCAGGTGGCGCAGATCCACGGCACGCGGCTTATTGGGGTCGCGGCGCAGGAATCCCTTCTTCTCCAGTTCCTTGAGCTGGTATGCCACGGATGAGGTTGATTGCAGCCCGGTAGCGTCGCCGATCTCACGGATGCTTGGCGGGTAGCCGCGGAGTACAACGGCGTCTTGGATGACCTGAAGGATTCGACGTTGCCTGTCTGAAAGTGTGCTCATGTCGAGATTGCCTGCGTCAGATTTTTTCTTTGCCACTGCTTTTCCTCTTTCCGCGTGTCTCTGTTTCTAGGTCTGTAGGCATAGAACCTACCAGATAGGGCAAGTTTGTTCGATATTTTCCACTTTGGGCTAGACAGTATTTGCTCGCTTTGCTATAAATCGAACATGTAAGCGGAATCGAACATACAAACGATTACATATTCGAACATGTCGAGTGCATTCGTACAGTGGTGCACGAGATTGAAGGAGAGTGAAATGTCGGTAACGATTAATCCAGCAGTGAACAGTGGGTATGGGAGCGATTGCGGTGTATCTCGGACGCCTCGGTTAGCGCAGCCGGTCGAGGTGTGGGACCTTAATCCAGGACGAGATCGTAGCGGTGTTTATAGCGGTGTTCGAACGCTTGACGTTATTGATCGAAAGGGTGAGCGTACAGAGAACCTAGGTCATGGACGTCGGGAATATGTATCTGAGGCATTCGAATCTCACCGCGAGGGCAAGGAAGGTTTCGTCTTAGCAGCGTTGCTGACTGGAGCGCTTTTAGCCGGCTCTGCGTTTGGTGGAGTGTTTAGTGATGCAGGCCAGGTGCCGGGGTCGTCCCAGCCGGTTTTCATCGCAGACTCTGAGGTGGTCCGCTAGAGGGGTAGTCTGAGCCCTATGTATTGCCCCTTCTGTCATAACGAACAGACCAGAGTCGCTGACTCCAGACTTGTCGAAGCAGGCTCTGCAATTCGCCGTCGCCGTGAATGTACAGAATGCGGTGGTCGATTCACCACTGTTGAAAACGCGGTACTCACCGTCGTCAAACGTAATGGAGTAAGTGAGCCGTTCGACCGCGACAAGCTCATCGTTGGTGTGCGGCGTGCATGTCAAGGTCGGGACGTTTCCGACGATGCACTGAAGCGCCTCGCACAAGAAGTCGAAGAAATCGTGCGTGCGCAGGGCAGCTCGCAGGTTCCTGCTCACGAGATTGGTTTGGCAGTACTCGAGCCACTTCGTGCGCTTGACGAGGTTGCATACCTGCGCTTCGCATCTGTGTATAAGTCGTTTGAAAGTGCCGACGATTTCGAGTCGGAAATCAGGCTTATGCGTCGGCGCGACCGCGAAGAATATCGCTAGCGCAGCGCATCAATTTTCTTCTCAATCCGGCGCTGGCTGACCGGTCGGGGAGTGCCAAGTCGCTGCGCGAACAAACTGACCCGCAACTCCTCAATGAGCCAAAGAATATCCTTGTAGGCCCGCGTCTTCGACCGTTGTGCGGGAAGTCGCTTCATATGATCAGCAAGGTAGCGTTTCACCCCATCGACAACTGCCTGGCGGTCAGCATCTCGGTCCGGGTCCAGACGCATATCCTCCAGCCGGATCCGCATCGCATCGATATAGCGCGGCAAATGCTGTAAGTGCTGCACCCCATGAACCGTTATCGCGTGACGGGGGAGATAGAAGGCGAGCTGCGAACGCATGTCATCAATCGCAGGCCCCTCCCACTGATCGAGCTCCACCGAAATGTCGGCGTACGCGGCAAGCGCTGGAGCAGTGTTGACCACAGCACGCCTTACACCACCCGAGACCTGTGGCTTAATCTCGGCGAGAAGGGCGTCGAACTCCTCCGGAGTGCGCACCGGGCCTCCGTGCGACATCATCAGATCACGAATCACCGATACACGAGCATCCTCGACCAGGCCATTTGCTCCGCCATGGGGATAGCGGTCAACAGCGACCTTATGGCGCAACGGTAGGCCCTTGGTCATCTGCTGCGCATTAACGCTGATTTCGCGCAACAGCAACGTCAGTGTCGCAGTGACCATCGACGCGTCGGCAGCAGCCTTCGTCGGGTGCACCGTGACCTTGACACCGTCTTTTGTAGCTTCGAGTGCTGGGTAAGCATCAACCTCGTTACCGTCGATTGTTGTGGTCACAGTCTCCGGTACAGCGCCGAGCGAGTCCGACGTCCACTTTTTTACAGACTCAGACTCCGATTGGCGTCCAGCTTTGGATACAGACGACTTAATCTTGCCCGCCTGACGGCGTTTTAACGCTGCGAGATCCTTGTCGTGGTCGACGATCTTGCCGCGGCGGTCGATTGCCGCATAGGTAACCTGCAAGTGCGGTGGCAACGCCTGGGGGTTGAAATCCGTGGCGTTAATACCGCGGCCACCAACGCTTCGAAGCGCATCGGCGAGCGCTTCAGTAAACGGGATGTCCGTGTTGACGTCCTCGGGCATTACCTCGAGTGCACGCTGCGCAAAGTCGGGGGCGGGGACGACGGTTTTACGTAACGCCTTCGGTAGGGTGCGGATCATCTCGGCAGCGAGTTCAGAGCGCAAGCCTGGGACGAGCCAATCGAAGCCGTCAGGGTCAAGGTTTGCCAGGAGTGGCACGGGTACCTCGACAGTGACTCCATCAAACGGGTCGCCCGGTTCGAACTTGTAGCGCAGTGCGTATTCCACGGAGCCCTGGCGCTTGGCCTCGGGAAAGGCGGTCGCAGAGGCGTCAACGTTGTCGTCGTCAAGCAATGCGTTCGGATCGAAGTCCAAATAATGCTTGTCTTTCGCACGCTGTTTCTTCCACCACGAATCAAAGTGGCGAGCGGTGGTGACATTGTCGGGCAGGCGAGCGTCGTAAAAGTCGAACAACGTATCTTCGTCGACGACAAGGCCGCGGCGGCGAACCTTTTCCTCGACCTCGGCTGCTTCCGCAAGCAACGCTTCATTGTGGTCGATGAACTTATGGTGACGGTTCCAATCGCCCTCCAGCAGCGCGTGGCGGATGAACATTGTGCGCGCAGCGGCAGGATCCACCCGGTGGTAGGGAACAAGCCGATCACGCACGATGGTCACGCCGTAAAGCATGGATTTTTCGTGGACCATCGCTGCGGAACGCTTACGCGACCACACAGGTTCCGAATAGGAGTGTTTGAGCAGGTCGCCGGCGGCACGCTCAACCCAAGCAGGTTCGATCTTGGCTACGTCACGAGCCCAGAGCCGTGACGTTTCGACGAGTTCAGCGGCCATGAGAAACTCCGGAGGCCGCTTAGCCAGCGACGAGCCGGGAAAGACCATAAACCGTGTCCCGCGCGCTCCCTGAAACTCTTTGGAATTGCCGTCACGCGCGCCGATATTGGAGAGCAAACCAGTCAAGAGCGACTGGTGGACTGCAGCTGCATCGCGCTCACCCGCGACACTATCGGCGGGAGACCAGCCGAGCTGTCGCTCCACGTCGCGCAATTGGCGGACAAGATCGCGCCACTCACGGATGCGCATGTAGTGGAGGAACTCGCGCTTCATACGCTTACGGAATGCGTTGCCGGACAGCTCGTCGCGGGAATCGCCGATGTAATCCCACAGTTTCAGCGATGACAGGAAGTCGGACTCTTTGTCCTTGAAGCGGGCGTGTGCTTGGTCGGCCTGGGCCTGGTACTCCAAGGGGCGTTCTCGAACATCCTGGATGGTCATGGCTGCGACGATGACAGTGACGTCATCGAGCACGCCGAGGCGATTGGCCTCCACCAGCATGCGGGCCATCTTGGGGTCCACAGGAATGCGGGAAATATCGCGGCCAACGTTGGTGAGGGTCGGTGCGCCACCACGTTCTTTTTGCGAGATCGCCCCCAATTCGTGCAGCAGCATAAGTCCGTCGCGGACCGCCTTATGGTCAGGCGCCTGGATGAAGGGGAACTCATTGATATCCCCAAGCCGCAGCGAGATCATCTGCAAGATGACTGACGCCAAGTTTGTGCGCAGAATCTCCGGGGCAGTGAACTCTGGGCGCGCTTCGAAGTTCTCCTCCGAATACAGGCGGATGGCAATGCCGTCGGCGGTACGGCCCGATCGGCCCGAACGCTGGTTCGCGGAAGCCTGGGAGATTTCCTCGATAGGCAGACGTTGGACCTTGGTGCGTGTCGAATACCTCGAGATACGCGCCAGGCCAGTGTCCACCACATAGTGGATGCCCGGCACGGTCAGAGACGTTTCGGCGATGTTTGTCGACAACACAATGCGACGACCCGAGTGTGGGGAGAACACACGGTGCTGCTCCGCGTTGGAGAGGCGACCGAACAGCGGAACAACCTCAACGCCACGCCAGTGCTGCTTCTCAATCGCCTCCATGCAGTCACGGATGTCGCGCTCTGAAGAGAAGAAACACAGAATGTCGCCGTTGCCCTCACCCATAAGTTCTTTGCAGGCGGCGACGACACCGTCGATCATGTCGGTGTCAATCTCCTTGATGGAGCCGTCTTTTTTCTGAATCTGCTCAACCAGTGGTCGGTAGCGGATTTCGACTGGGTAAGTACGCCCGGAGACCTCGATAATCGGAGCTGGGTTGCCCTCGGCGTCGGCGAAGTGGCTGGCAAATGCCTCCGGGTCAATGGTCGCAGATGTGACAATCACCTTGAGGTCCGGCCGCTTGGGCAGCAGTCGCTTGAGGTAGCCCAGCAGGAAGTCGATGTTGAGTGAGCGCTCGTGGGCCTCGTCGATAATGATCGTGTCGTACGCGTTGAGGAAGCGATCGCGCTGCATCTCTGTGAGCAAGATGCCGTCCGTCATCAGCTTGACCGCAGTAGACGGGGATACTTTGTCGTCGAAACGAATGGCGTAGCCGACAGATTCACCGATGTCCTGGCCGAGCTCGTCGGCGATGCGCTCCGCAACGGTGCGAGCGGCGAGTCTGCGCGGCTGCGTGTGTCCAATCAGTCCACGCCGGCCACGCCCCATCTCCAGCAGCATCTTTGGAATCTGGGTGGTCTTGCCCGATCCCGTCTCGCCGGCGATAACAACGACCTGGTTGTCGCGCACCAGTTCCATGATGTCGTCGCGGCGCGCAGACACCGGCAGGTTTTCCGGGTAAGTAATTTCAGGGATCAGAGCATCGCGCTTCTCGACGACACCCCGTGCCCTCTCAATATCCTTCCCAATCGCCCGCAGCGCATCCGGCGCGCTCGCATTTTTGAGTCGCCTACGGAACCGTCGAACATCCGCAATCGGTATAGCATCGAGCGCATCGTAGAGCTGCGGCTTCGGCGGGGCGGGGGAGGAGGAAGAATGATCAGTCATAGCCAGAGGCAGAGCTTAGCGCGGAAGCAGGGATTTACCTGATTCCAGGGCCCGCTCATACGAAGCCTTCACGAGTTGCCCTAACTGCTCGAACTCCGCAACACGCTGCGAGGACGCGCGGTAGACCAAGCTCACCGTGCGTTGCGCCTGTACGCCGTTTGCAAACGTTGCGGAAGCGACTCCGGGGCGAGAGCACTCAGTGCCTACCGCGGAGGCCGGAATCAACGTTGACCCCAGCCCTGCCACGACCAACTGGACGATCGTGGTCAGTGACGATGCGCGTGTCACAGCATGCTTGCGCGCGCCGGGAGTTGCCTCAGCGATCTTGCACAGCTCCACAATCTGATCCCGGAGACAGTGGCCGTCATCCAGTAGTAAAAGGTTGAGGTCCTTCAGGCTGTCCAGCCCCAGATCGGTGCGGCCGGCAAGTGGATCGTCCGGATTGGTCACTGCCACAAACGGCTCGTCGTAAAGCGGCAATTGCTCCAAACCTGGTGCGTGCGTCGGAGTGGCAAGCACTGCCAGATCGAGTTGCCCGTCGCGCAACATTTTTAACAGTTGATCCGTTTGGTTTTCTACGATGCGCGGTTCCAAATCCGGGTAGTTTTCCTCGATCCCAATAAGCACTCCCGGAAGGAGATACGGCGCAATTGTAGGGATGATGCCAATGTTCAGTGGGCCGGCGAGCTCGCCGAGCGCTCCGCGCGACTGGGCAAGAAAAGCATCGGCAGCGTCGAGGGTTGCCTTCGCATATGGCAACAGCGCTTCACCGGTGGGGGTGACGATCACGCGCCGGGTGGAACGCTCGATAAGTTGCAGGCCAAGACCATTTTCAAGCGACGCCAAAGCCTGTGACAGGGAAGGCTGGGAGATGCCAAGTTTCGCTGCTGCGCTCACAAAGTGTTTCTGTTCTGCAACCGTGACAAAGGTACGGATCTGTGCGAGTGTCGGTTTATACTCTCGATTGCTCATACTTATGAATCCTACACCGGCTAATAGGTTTTTGGTTGCAACCTTCTGCGAACTGTGTCATACTGTTTTACGTCCGAAACACATTCGTTTGACCAGATTCTTTTGGAGGATCATCATGCCGATCATGACCGTTGGAGAGCGTTTTCCGGAGTTCGACCTTCTCGCACTGAAGGGTGGCAACCTGAAGGAAGCTAACGCTGCTTCCCCGGACGACTACTTCGAGCGCGTCTCCCTGGATAAGTACGAGGGCAAGTGGAAGGTCATCTTCTTCTACCCGAAGGACTTCACCTTCGTTTGCCCGACTGAGATCGCCGCATTCGGCAAGCTCAACGAGGAGTTCGAGGACCGCGACACCCAGGTGCTCGGCGGCTCCATCGATAACGAGTTCTCGCACTTCAACTGGCGTGCAACCCACGAGGAACTGCTGGACATCCCGTTCCCGATGTTCTCGGACATCCGCCACGACCTGATCCGCGCCCTCGGTGTTGAGAACGCTGACGGTGTCGCAGACCGTGCAACCTTCATCATCGACCCGGACGGCATCATCCAGTTCGTGTCCGTCACCCCGGACGCTGTTGGCCGTAACGTCGACGAGGTCCTGCGTGTCCTCGACGCTCTGCAGTCTGAAGAGGTCTGCGCCTGCGATTGGCAGAAGAACGACCCGACCAAGAACATCGACAAGATGGCTGTGGTCCAGGAGTCCCTGAAGTAGCACCCGAACTTTAGTTTCCGTGCCGCCCCGCGCTCCTTAACGCTGGAGTGGCGGGGCGTTCCCATACCAACCGAAAGGATCAACGTATGTCTATCGATAACCTGCGCAACGCACTTCCCGAGTACGCCAAGGACCAGAAGCTCAACCTCGGCTCGCTGACCCGCTCGACCGAGCTGAATGAGCAGCAACTGTGGGGCACGCTCGTCGCCTCCGCGGCCGCGACCCGCAACGCAACCGTCATCTCCGAGATCACCGACGAGGCCAAGGAGCACCTCTCCGAGGAGGCCATCGACGCAGCCTTCGGTGCGGCCACTGTCATGGCGATGAACAACGTCGCGTACCGCGCTAAGGGCTGGCTTGGTGACGACTACGCCAACGTGAAGTTTGGCCTTCGCATGAACATCATTTCCAAGCCGGGAGTGGAAAAGGCTGACTTCGAGCTGTGGTCGCTCGCCGTTTCCACCATCAATGGTTGCGAGCACTGCGCCGTCGCCCACGCCAACACCGTCCGCGAGGAAGGCCTGACCAAGGAGCAGGTCTGGGAGTCCATCAAGGTTGCCGGTGTTGTCCAGGCTGTTGCCCAGACGATCACTATCGAAGACGCACGCTAAGCCACTAGCGCGTATCGACGATTAAACGCCGCTGGCCCCGAACCTTTCTGTTCGGGGCCAGCGGCGTTTCGTCGTTAGGCAGAGCGCTCTACATGGGGCTGAGCACCTTGGTGGTCAGGGAGAACAGGTCCTTCGGATCATCCGGATCGGCGACCAACTCAATATAGGTCTGGAAGTCGGTGCCAGCAGTCGAGTCGCGCAGGTAGCGCAGGGCGGAGAAGTCCTCGATTGCGAAGCCGACCGAGTCGAACAGTGTGATCTCCTCATCGCTAGAGCGGCCCGGGACCTTGCCTGCGATGACCTTCCACAGTTCGACGACCTCGAAGTCCTCGCCCTTGTTTTGGATCTCGCCCTCGATGCGGGTCTGGGGAGGGAATTCGACGAACACGGTGGCGTCGTCAAGAATGCGCGGATCAAGCTCCGTCTTGCCCGGGCAGTCACCACCCACACCATTGATGTGCACACCAGGGCGAACCAGGGAGTAATCCAGGATGGTGTTTTGCGCCTTGTCGGCGGTGCAGGTCGTAATGATGTCTGCGCCTTCGAGCGCATCCTCAACGCTGTCGGCGATGTAGACCTCGATGCCGAGCGGCTCGATATTGCGGCGGAACTTCTCCATCGCGTCCGGGTCGATGTCGAAGATGCGGACCTTCTCGATACCCAATGCCGCACGGAACCCGAGCGCCTGGAACTCTGACTGGGAACCGGAGCCAATCATCGCCATGACTTCAGAGTCCTTGCGCGCGAGGTACTTTGCCGCCATTGCGGAGGTTGCAGCAGTACGAAGTGCGGTGAGCAAGGTCATCTCGGCTTCAAACGTAGGGTAGCCGTTGTCTACGTCAGCCAGGAAACCGAAAGCGGTCACAGTCTGGAAGCCACGAGCCGGGTTCGACGGGTGGCCGTTGACGTACTTGAATCCGTATTCGATTGAGTCGGAGGTGGGCATCAGTTCAATGACACCGATAGGGGTGTGGCTGGCCACGCGCGGAATCTTGTCAAATTCCTCCCAGCGGACGAAGTCCTTTTCGATGTATTCGAGGATGCCGGCGATGATCTTCTCCACACCGTGGTGGTCGATCCAGCGGCACATGTTGGTGACGTCGACAAGTTGAGTCATACGGAAACTTCCTTTCAAAGTAAGAGGGGATTAATGGGTAACGATTGGGGGATCAATGTCGGGTGCTTGTTCACCAGTGACGTGCTCGTAGTTCACGTGCGAACGCGAGATGAATTCAACGCGATCGCGGACCTTGAACCAGCCGAACGCAAGCGCCGGCCACATCAGCAGCGACACAATCAGTGTCCAGGTGCCAATTGGGTAGTCGAAGGCCATGAGCACGACAACCAGCCCAAGGAACAGCAGCGAGACAATATCGGTGAACGGCGAGAATGGTGCGCGGTAATCCGGACGGGTGTACTTGCCCTGCCGGGCCAGCCGCACAAAGCGCATGTGCGACAGGGAAATTGCCGCCCAGGACGCCATCGTGCCAAGTGCCGCGATATTCAACACAACCTCGAACGCTGCCTCCGGCACGAAGTAGTTGAGCACAACGCCGAACAGGGCGACGCCGGTGGTCATCAGAATGCCACCGTAGGGCACACCACCCTTGGTGACCTTGCCTGCCCACTGCGGTGCGGAACCGGCCTTGGACAGCGAGTACATGATGCGGCCCGTGGAGTAGAGGCCGGCGTTCAGGGAGGACAACGCAGCGGTGATGACCACCAACTGAGTGATAGGACCGGCGTACGGCACGCCGATGGAGTTGAAGAAAGTCACAAACGGTGACTCGTCACCGGAGTACTGGGTGTACGGCAGCAGCATGCACAGCAGGAGCACGGAGCCGAAGTAGAACACCAGCAGGCGGAAGACAACAGCATTAATCGCCTTCGGGATGTCCTTACGGGGGTTCTTTGCCTCACCAGAGGTCGTGCCCAGCAGCTCGATACCTGCGTAAGCGAACACGACGCCTTGGATCACGATCAGTGCCGGCAGTACGCCGTTCGGGAACCAGCCACCGTGATCGGAGATGAGCGTCAGGCCAGTCAGATCACCACTCGGATTGCCGAAGATGACCATGAAGATGCCGACCGCGAGGAACGTGAGCAGGAACGCCACCTTGATCAGGGAGAACCAGAACTCCATCTCGCCAAAGAACTTCACCGAGACGAGATTCATCCCCGTCACAAGAGCGATGATCGCAAGTGCGATGACCCACTGCGGAATGTCGTTAATCCAACCGTAGAACTGGCCGAACCAGCGGATGTAGATCGCAAGCGCTGTCGCGTCAGCAACGGCGGTCGCTGCCCAGTTGAACCAGTACAACCAGCCCGAGACGTATGCGGCCTTCTCGCCAAAGAATTCGCGAGTGTAGGACACGAACGAACCCGAGGTTGGACGGTGGACAATGAGCTCACCCAGACTCCGCAGGATGAGGTATCCGATGAAACCGCAGAGCAGGTACATCAGGGCTAGCGACGGTCCGGCGGCCTCAAGGCGCGAACCTGCGCCAAGGAACAGACCGGTACCGATCGCCGAGCCAATTGCGATCATGTTGATCTGACGGGTGGACAGCCCTTTCTGCAAGCCGGCATCTTCGTCAGGAATGACGCCAGCTTTAGGACGAGTTGATGCTTCCGATGGTGGTGGTTTCGTAGTCATCGGGTTCTCCCAGGGTTGTGTCGGTTAGTGGGGGACTAGTTCCTGATGCCGGCCGGGTCGTGGATGACGCCGAAACGGTGCAGGGTTGCGGAGATGGCCTGCTCCAGTAGGTACGGGAGCAACTCACGTCGACCGTCGATGAGCGCCGGGCTATCGAAAACTGCAGTAGTGATGTCGCCGTAGATGTCTGCCGGGGCATCGCCGATAACGCGGATGCGAGAAGGAGTGCCCTCAACGCGATTCGCATCCACAGTGATGGAGGCAGCTTCAAGGTCCGCGACGAACTCTGCAGGTGCGACAATGCGGATCTCGGAGCCGGTGATCGCTGCTGCGAGCAGCTGGCGGTAGACATCGCGCAAGCGGTAGTTCTCACCGACGTAGATCACGACCGGCTCGAGCGTGTTGCGGTAACGGAAGATGTTCGCCTCCGAGCGAAGACCAGAGTGGTCGTGACCACGACCGAACTCGCGGTCCCATGCGCGCTGGTCGTACTCAGCAGCACGGGAGAGCCAGCCGTAGTCCTCCGCATCGACGTTCGGGCGGAACGCCTCCAGCAGCTCCTGGATATCGGCGGAGATGCTCACGCCCGGCGACGGAGCCACACCATCGCGGTCACGCCACGTGCCCATCTGTGCCACATAGTTCGGGCCACCAGCCTTCGCGCCTGGGCCGACCGAAGACTTCTTCCAGCCACCGAACGGCTGACGCTGCACGATCGCACCGGTGATACCGCGATTGACGTAGACGTTGCCAGCTTCCACACGGTCGAGCCAGGTATTGATCTCGTCGCCGTCAAGGGTGTGAATACCCGCAGTCAAGCCGTAGCCGGTGGAGTTCTGCCACTCAATAGCCTCATCGAGGTCCTTGGCGTGCATGATGCCCAGGACCGGTCCGAAGCACTCGTTCTGGTGGTACCAGGAGCCAGGCTTAACGTTGTCGCGGATACCGGGGCTCCAGAACTTGCCTTCATCATCGAGCTTCTTCGGCTGGAGCAACCACTTCTCGCCCGGTTCGAGCTTGGTCAAACCGCGCTGCAACTTCTCTCCCGGAGCTTCAATCAAGCCGTTCATCGTGGTGGAGAGCTCGGTGCCTGGGCCGACCACGAGGGTGGATGCAGCGTCAAGGAGCTGGCCACGAATACGCTCAGACTCGGCCGCGGAGCCGACGAGAATTGCCAACGACGCAGCGGAGCATTTCTGGCCCGAGTGGCCGAACGCCGACAGGTACAGGTCGTTGATCGCCAGATCCGGGTCGGCGGACGGCGTGATGATGATGGCGTTCTTGCCCGAGGTCTCAGCCATGACGTTAAGTTGCGGGTTCCACGACTTAAACAGCTGGGCTGTCTCAGATGCGCCGGTGAGGATGATGGCGTCCACGGCGTCGTCGGTAAGCAGTGCCTTGCCCGCCTCACCTTCGTCAGCGCGAACGTACTGCACCGTATCCGGGTCGATGCCCTTCTCTGCGAAGACTGCCTGGATACAATCCGCGATCAGCTTGGCACACTGCGTTACCTGCGGTGCCGGCTTCAGGACCACAGCGGAGCCTGCCGCCAACGCCGCCATGACACCACCGGTCGGAATAGCGACCGGGAAGTTCCACGGCGGAACAACCACCGTGAGCTTGTTCGGTTCGAACTCTGCCTCAATGTCGTCGAGGTGACGGGCGCTATCTGCGTAGTAATCGCAGAAGTCAATAGCCTCGGAGATCTCCGGGTCGGACTGGTCGACAGTCTTGCCAGCCTCGTGCGCAGCAACGGAGATGAACTCGCCACGACGGCGCGCGATCTCGTCACCAATCGCCTCGAGCACTTCTGCACGCTCGTTCGCGGACAGCGCGCCCCACGCCTTCTGCGCCTCGAGTGCGCGCGCGATGTTGTCGCGGATAGCAACCGGATCGGTGATCTCCTCACCGGTGTCGATCGATGGCGGAGTGCTCAGGTGCTTGATCGCCCAAGCACGGTTGGCCTCAAGGGCAGGATCCGTATCCGGCTCGTTGAAGAAGCGGCCGGTCGTTGCGGAAGCATGTGCGACGTGGCGCTCAGTTTCCGTATTACGGTCTTGCGTGCGGTTCGGGCCATTGTGCACGCCCCAACGGTTGCCGACAGCCCAGCGGAAGACGTTCTCTTGCTCCTTAATCGGATCGCGGTCCTCAGTCTTCGGAGCGAACAGGGCATGCAGGAAGTTCTGCGGGGCAGCGTTCTCTTCGAGACGACGCACCAGGTAGCTCACCGCCACGTCGAAGTCTTCGCGGCCGACAACCGGGGTGTAGAGGATCTGGTCGCCGTACACCTCGCGCACGATTTCCTGCTGCGCAGGGGACATGCCCTGCAGCATCTCAGAGTCGATCATCGCGGTGACACCGCGGCGCTGTGCCAGCTCGTATGCCAACGCAGACGTGAACAGGTTGTGCGAAGCGATACCGATAGAAACCGCATCTGCAAACTCAGGGCGCAGGATGAAATCCAGCAGGCGGTAGTAGTTTGCGTCCACCTCATCCTTGGTCAGGTACGGAGCCTGCTCCCAACCCTTGACTTCAGCGTGGTGGCGTTCCATGGACAGGTTCGCACCCTTGACCAGACGGATCTTGATCTTGGAGCCACCGTCGGCCACACGCTTCTGGGCGAAGTCGGCCAGGTACTCGAGTGCACCAAGCGTGTCCGGCAAGTACGCCTGAAGCACAATGCCGCCCTGGTAGTCCTTGAACTCCTCCTCGCTGAGCAGCTGCGTGAACACGTCCAGCGTGAGATGCAGGTCGTGGTACTCCTCCATGTCCATGTTGATGAACACCTGAGGGCTACGGTCGCGCGCAGCGCGGTACAGCGGGCGGATGCGGTCCTTGACCAATCGAACGCATTCGTCGTAACCCCAGTGGTTGAGCTGCGACACCATCGACGATGCCTTGACGGACACATAGGTAACGCGTGGGTTCTTGATCAAATTGAGGGTGCGTTCTGCACGATCTGTTGCTTCCTTCTCGCCGAGGACGGCCTCACCGAGCAGGTTCAAGTTGAGCTGCTCGCCGCGCTGCTGCGCGTTGTCGAGCAGCTTGTTCAGTGCGTCACTTTCGGCATCGAGAACCAGGTGGCCAACGAGCTGGCGGAGACGGGCACGTGCCGCAGGAACAACTACGTTTGGCAGGAATGGGCCGACGAAAGCACCAATTCCGACGAGTAGGGAGTTGATCTGGCCGAGGAATCGGGCGTCGACACCGCGCGTGATCGCCCGCAGTGCGTGTGCTGCGACACGGTTGCTTTCCGGGCGCATGACGCGGTCAACGAAGTCCATGGTGAAGCGGACACCGTTTTCGTCGCGAAGCAACTCAGCGAGCTGCTGGGTGGAGGCGTCGTCGGCGTCTGCTTCGGCGGTAGCTTCCATCCAGTGGTAGGCGCGAGCAACAGCTGCCTCGATTACTGCCTCGAGGTCATCGCTATTCGACGGCGCGATCTGGTTGGTGCTCAGTTGTGGCATTTGTGTTCCTTATCACTCATAACTGACCAATGTGACAGGAATTAAGATAAGGCACAACTGCGATTTTCAATGGAATTAGATGCCGTCGCACGAGTCGTGCGAGGAAACCTGCAGCGCACAGCGTTGACGGGTGGGGAAAACGGGGGATAAAAATAACCCCGCCACATGCATAGTGCAGTGACGGGGTTTGAAACGTTGGTGCGTTACAGGCCACCGAACGGGCCGCGCAGCGGGTCGAATGGCTTGATCGTCTCGTCGATCTCGCCGGTCACAATCTGCTTTGCCAGCATCTTGCCGGACAGCGGGCCCAGGATGATGCCCCACATGCCGTGACCACCGTTGGTGTACACGTTTGGCACCTTCGTCGCGCCAACCAGTGGGAGACCGTCCGGAGTGACCGGGCGGGAACCGACCCACTCGTCCTGGCGATCTTCCCAGTCGATGCCACGGAAGAACGGCTTCGTCGAGTGAATCATCGAGGCAATACGGCCTGGCTGGAACGGCTCATCCGGGCCGCGGAACTCCATCGTGCCTGCGATGCGGAAGCGACCCTGGTACGGGGTGCAGGCGATCTTTGGATCCGGCAGATACACCGGGCAGGTAGCAGGCTCAGCTGTCTCAACCGAGAAGGAGTAGCCGCGACCAGCCTGAATCATCGTGTTCACACCAAGCTGTTTAGCCAAGGACGGAAGCCACGCACCGGTTGCCAAAACAACGTTGTCGGCCTGCAGCCACTCCCCGGTGGAAAGCTTCACGGCTGGCTTGCGGGTGGAGGTGACCTCTACGACCTCAACACCCGTCGTGATCTTGCCACCGCGCTCGATAATCGAATCTGCAATGGCCCGGCAGTACGGACCCGGCTCGATGAAGCGCTGACCGCCCATGCGGTAGGTTGCGCCGACCTTCTCGGTCAGCATCGGGGCGTCAGTGCGGGCGTCGTCAAGCGTGATCTGCTCGAAAGGAATATCTTGGCCGTGACGCTGAGCGCCTTCGACTTCCTTGAGGAAGCCGGCGGCTTTGCCCTCGTTTTCGAAACCGATGATGAACGGACCCTCATGTGTGGAGGCCTTCACACCACCTGCTTCGAGCTCGTCGAAAGCAGCGAGGGAAGCAATATCTGCCTTAGTGAGGCGAGCCATGGTCTTGTCCCATGCGCGTCCCGTCGCGTGTGCCATGAAGTTGGCGCAGAAGCGCCACAGCTTCGGGTCGAAACGCACCGGCACATCCAAAGCAGCGTGCTTATCAAACAGTGCGGTCGGGCCGTATGCCCACAGGCTCGAGTTGGACAGCGGGATCGTCTTTCCCGGTGCCAACCAGCCGGCGTTGCCCCAGGAAGAACCGGCCGCAACATCGATGCGTTCGAGAACTTCCACCTCATGGCCATATTCCTGCAGATGCCATGCGGTTGACAGACCGGTCATGCCGGCGCCGACAACAATTGTGCGCGTCACGTTGTGCTCCTTGTCACGCTAGAACCAAAGTTTGCCCCACACAATCTAGCCGGGGTGGATGTGTTTTGGGGCAAATTAGAACTTTCCGTTTCATGCGAGCACTTCTACTGCCCCCGAACCTCCAACGAGGAGACCCGAACCTCACCCGCTTCATCGGATGCGTCGAGATCCACCACACCGTGAATCTGGAACGCGTTGTCGCCTTCGGGGTCGTTAATAATCTGGGTGACCTGCCAGGATCTGCCGGATTGATCACCGATGTGGAAGAATTTAGGACCGCGTGCGTCTGGGCCAAGATCGACATCGTCGTACTCGTCGAAGTAGTCGTCCATCGCCCCCGGCCAATCCACCCGCTCGTCTGTTTCTAGGTAGTCGAGCATCTCGGCCAACTCATCTTCTTTCTCATAAGCGAACAGTTCGACCATTCGGAAGAAGTAGTTGCGGACCATGATTGTGAACGCACGACGGTTGGCGGTCAGTGCGGATGGGTCTTGTACACCAAACGCCAGCTCTCGGTCGATGGTTTCCTGGCTGACAGGTTCGTCTTCTCCGGTCATGTGCGCCCATTCGTCGATGAGCGACGAGTCCACCTGACGAATCATCTCGCCGAGCCATACGACGATGTCCTCGAGCTCGTCGTTCATGTAGGCATCGGGGATGGAGTAGGAGAGCGTGCGCCAAGCATCGGTGAGGTAGCGAAGCACCACACCCTCGGAGCGCGCCAGCCCATATGTGGAAATGAGATCGGAGAACGTCATTGCGTGCTCGATCATGTCCCGCACCACAGACTTCGGCGACGGCTCGAACTCCTTCGCCCATGGGTTGCCTTGGGTGAAGGTATCGAACGCTTCGTCCAACTCGTCGGTCAATGGCTTCGGATAGGTGACATCCTCAATAATCGCCATGCGCTCGGTGTAGTCAACACCTTCAGCCTTTAGCGCAGCAATTTCTTCTCCACGAGCGGCTTTCTCTTGCGCTTGGAGGAGTTGCCTCGGGTCGTCGAGGATCGCTTCAAATGCTGAGATGACATCAAGGGTGTATGTATCCGATTCCGGATCCAGCAGGGTAAGAAACGCCAGTGCGAACGGAGCGAGAGGTTGATTTAGCGCAAAGTCGCGGTCGAGCTCCTGCGTCAGCGTGTATGGGCGAAACGCGGGAGAGTCCGGAGTACGTTCCACCACTCCAGCGTTAATCAGCCCACGGAATAGCTCCACTGCGGTGAGGATGTCCCTGTTCTGCTTCGCACGGTTGTCGTGGTTGTCGCGCAGTAACTTGCGCATGTGCTCGTAGCCGTCACCAGGGCGTGCCACCACGTTGAGCAGCATCGAGTTGCTCACCTTGAACTGGCTTGTCAGCTCTTCGGGTTCAGCGACCTTCAGACGTTCAAAAGTGTTCTCAGACCAGGAAACTTCACCGTCGCGGGCAGACTTCTTTCGTATCTTCTTGAGTTTCTTCGGATCATCACCCGCCTTGCGGCGCAGCTTTACGTTTTCTATCTCGTGTTCGGGTGCTTCCACCACTACAGTGCCTTCGGTGTCGTAGCCTGCGCGACCTGCGCGGCCTGCGATTTGGTGGAATTCACGCGACTTCAAGATGCGCTGGCGAGTTCCGTCGTATTTGGCCAACCCAGTGATGAGCACTGTACGAATCGGCACGTTAATCCCCACACCGAGCGTGTCTGTACCGCAGATGACCTTCAGTAAGCCGGTTTGGGAAAGCCGTTCGACAAGGCGACGGTACTTCGGCAACATGCCTGCGTGGTGGATTCCGATGCCACGACGCACAAGTTTGGACAGCGTCTTGCCAAACGTGGTGGTAAAGCGGAAATTGCCAATCTCTTCAGCGATCCGCTGCTTTTCCTCATCCGTAATGATTTTCATGCTGGTCAGCGCCTGCGCTCGTTCAGTGGCTTCGCGCTGAGAGAAATGCACAACGTAGATCGGTGCCTTGCCGTCGGCGAGCAGCTCCTCAATCGTCTCGTGCACCGGCGTGAACACATAGTGGAAATCCAGCGGAACGGGACGCTCAGCGCCGCCCACATAAGTGGTGGTGCGCCCGGTGCGTTTCGTCAGGTCCTCCTCGAGCCACGCAGTATCGCCTAGTGTCGCCGACATCAGCAGAAACTGTGCCTTTGGCAACTCGAGGAGCGGAACCTGCCAGGCCCATCCGCGCTCCGGCTCGGAATAGTAATGGAACTCGTCCATGACGACCTGGTCGATCCGTGCATGCTCGCCCTCTCGTAGCGCGATATTTGCGACGATCTCCGCTGTGGCTGCAATGATTGGCGCATTGGAGTTCACCGTTGCGTCACCGGTCATCATGCCGACGTTTTCAGCGCCGAAAATCTCGCACAGCGCGAAAAACTTCTCGCTTACCAGTGCCTTAATCGGCGCCGTATAAAACGATCGTTGTCCACGGGCGAGGGCAATGAAATGCGCCGCGTTGGCCACCATGGACTTCCCGGAACCAGTCGGGGTGGCCAAGATAACGTTGTCGCCAGCGAGCAACGCTAGCGAAGCTTCCTCTTGAGCAGGGTAGAGGCTGATACCGCGGGACTCGGTCCACGAGGTAAACGAGTCCCACACCACGTCCTCGAAGAGGGACTCAGGTGCTTCGGCAATGTCGGAGAGCATATCAGTGAGCGTCACGCTCACCACCGTAGCTGACCGCCCCGACATCCCATCAGCATTTAGGATGTTGCGCCGGTGTCACCTTCGCTGTCGTCGTCACTGTCGCCGTCACCTTCTTCAGCGTCGGGGTCGATGAAGAAGTAGTCACGCAAGCGCCGATCAGTGTTCTCATCGTGAGGCAGGCTGCGCTGTTGACCACGGTTGCGGTCACGGTCCTCTATGGCGGTGAGGTAGTTCTCAAAAGCCTCGCTAATTTCCTCACCAGACGGCATCTGCGCCTCGCCAGGCATCATGGCCTGCGGATGGTGGCGACGGTATTCCTCCATCTCCTGGTCATAGTGTTCCTCCAAGGCCTGGACCACATGGGTGATCTCAGCGGAGTTCGTCGTTTGTTCTGCAAGTTGCTGGGAGACCCGCTTCATGTCGCCTTCCAACGAACCAAGCGGGAAGGTCAACGTGGTGGAATCCTCTACCGACTGCAAGAGCTGGAAAGTTGCGTGCGGGTACGGAGAAGCAGCGACATAGTGCGGGACGTGCGCTGTGTAGCCTGCGACATTTCGCCCACGCTTGTGGAGTTCGCGCTCAATGAGAATTGCGGCGGAGCCAGGAACGCTCACCATACCGTCGAAGGTGTACATCGAGCCGACGAGGTCGGTGTCGTTGCCGTGTGCTGATACCACAAGGGGGCGAGTGTGTGGCGCGCCCATAGGGGCAGCGTAGAGGCAGATCGTTTTATCCACGTTGAAACGCTCGACGAGGTCGGCGACTGCATTGCTAAACGCTTCCCAGCGAAGATCCGGTTCAGGCCCGGACAGGAGCAAGAAAGACTTGCCCTTGCTGTCGCGCAGGACCCGCATATCGAGTTGCAGGTCTGCAACGTCTGCGATTTCAGCATGGGCGAGTGTCACCGTTGGGCGTCGTGAGCGGTAGTCGATGAGCTCGTCGTTGCTAAACGTCGCCACCGTATGGGTCTCTAGCGCGGCCTTAAGATGGTCGGCTGCAGACTCAACTGCGTGACCTGCGTCGGCGTAGCCGTGCATGGCAATAATCAGCGCCGGGCCCGATTGGGAGGTGCTGTCCACGGTGGGCGAGGGGTACTCAAGCTCGTACATCTGCTGATCGTAAGTCACGGTTGTAGATCTCCTGAAATGGTATCGCTGATTCCCCCACCACAACGAAGGAAGCGAGCAAAACATTCCCCGTTATGTTTTTGGATGGAACCGAACACTGTTTCAGTGCGTCTGATATTTATGACAGACACTCAACCACAAGGAACTCATTCATCGGATGGTGCTGGCGCGGCGCACCACGACACCTACACATTGCAATCGCCCGCGCACTTGATTGCATCACTTCCTGGAACTCTCGGGTACTTTCCAACTGAAACTGTTTCGCTGATCACCTTGCAAGCGCGTCCGGGGGAACCTGACATCTTGGATGTTGGACCGTATTTGTGCTCGGATTTGGGCAGCACAGAGCAGCTTCGCAACATGCTTGAGCAACTGCCAATAACGCAACGTGTGGCGACGTTTGGCGTGATCATTAGCCGAGTCCCTGATTCGGAGATGGTCAAACAGGCCGTTAAGGAGTTGCGAGACAGTTATCAGGGGATTGTGCCACTGGTCGACGCGTGCTGGTTAGTTTCGGAAGTCGCTGATGGCACCCCGTACCGCCTCGCGTTCTCCAACGAGACGGAGAACGCACAGATCTGGGGGTGGGAGGACACATTCACTTCGGGTACGGTCGCTTCAGTGATCGCGTCGCCGGCGATGCGGCCGTACATCGATAACGGCTTGCTGCCGGAACTCGATCGCGCGGATACGTTCGAGCACTTCGACCCGCTATTGCTCAGCGATGCTGTGCGTTGCGACGAGGTCGCGCCCGCTGCGTATCGACGAGGCCTTGACCTAATGGATCTGGTCTCAGTGGCACCTGCCCTTGCGCGCCGGGACGTCGAGCGGGCCTGCGAGCTCTTCGTCTCAACGCCAGCGGATTCGATCATTGACGGGGATGGATACGTTGAACTGAGCGATGTGTTTCAGTCGGATGACGAAGTTGAACTTATCGCCGCGATGCTGAGCAGAAGCCGGTTGCGTGACTGCTTGATCGTCGACGCGCTTGCGTACCCGTTCGGGGCATCCGCGGTGATGTTGTGTATCGCGAGGAACTTCACCGGAGCCATTCGGGCCAACGCGTTGTGTCTTTGGGCGATGGTTGCCCTTTCCCAACGCTTGTACGCATGGGCGGGCACCGCGTTGCGGTGCGCAGACGAGGAAGTTCCAGGTCATGCGCTGTCGAATCTGCTGCTGCAAGTGATGCTGGCGGGCAAGGCAGAAGAGATTCTTGAAGTGAGCAGTCGAGCATGCAGAGACACGTGGCTCGAATTCGGAGGTTAACGCGCCGAGTGCGAACGGCTTCCCAGTTCGCGGGTGAACGCCCATGCGTCCTCGACGATTCGGCGTAGATCTGTGCGGGTGGGGTTCCAACCAAGCTCACTTTTGATCTTTTCGGACGACGCGATGAGCACAGCCGGGTCGCCTGCACGGCGAGGAGCTACCTCAGCTGGGATGGGATGGCCGGTGACTTCGCGACACATCTCCACAACTTCTCGCACCGAATAGCCAGCACCGGAACCAAGGTTATAGATCTTGTGTTGGCCAGGCGTGTTGTTTTCCAAAGCGAGCATGTGGGCGTCGGCGAGGTCGCGGATGTGAATGTAGTCGCGCACGCAAGTACCGTCGTTTGTTGGCCAGTCATCGCCGTACATCATGATCTTGTCGCGGTAGCCCATGGCAACCTGCAACACAATGGGGATGAGGTGGGTTTCAGTGATGTGGTTTTCACCAACACCGTTGTGTGCGCCGGCGACGTTGAAGTAGCGCAGACTCGTTGCGCCGAGGCCGTACGCATTGGCGTAGGACGTGATTGCGTGGTCAATCGCTAGCTTGGAGGCGCCGTAGGGATTCGTTGGACGTGTTGGCGCATCTTCGGTAATCGGCACGGTGTCTGGTTCACCGTAGGTGGCAGCGGTCGAGGAAAACACCAGGGATTTCACGTCGTGCTTGCGCATTGCGTCGAGCAACGCGAGTGATACTCCGACATTGCCATGCCAGTACTTGGCGGGATCCTCCATCGACTCGCCGACAAGCGAGCGTGCAGCGAAATGCAGTACGCCATCGATGTCACCGTCAGCCAGTACGTCGTCGATAACATCGACAATGTTTCCCTCAACGAGCACAGCCTGCTCAGGGACAGCGTAGCGGTTTCCGGTGCTGAAATCGTCGATAATGGTGACGTCGTGGCCTGCTTCAAGCAGTGCTTGCGCGCACACACTTCCGACGTATCCTGCGCCGCCTGTGACTACAAGTTTCATGGGGTTTCTCCTCGAAGCGTTAGTTGAGCGGTTCGACGCGCAGCGCGTGTGCCAGCTCAGATGGAAGTACAACAGTTTCTCCGTTGGCGGTCTTGACTTCCAGCGCGCCGTCTTCAAATGGAGTCAACGTCACTTCTTGGCCGACGAAGTGACCGATGCCTGCAAGGGAGACACCGTCTGTCAACGGAACCTGAAGAATTTCCGAAATCTGCACAACACGCGCTCTGGTCGGCTCCTGGATTCGAAGATCGGTCGCTCGAGTTCCGCGTGTCTCGGGCACCCCCTGTGGTGCTCCCAGCTCTTCCAGTGCGGGGATCGGGTTACCAAATGGGGAGTGGGTGGGATTATCCAACACTGCGACAAGGCGACGTTCGACCTCTTCGCTCATGACGTGTTCCCAGCGACATGCCTCGTCGTGCACTTTCTCAATATCAAGGCGCAGCACGTCGGTCAGAAGACGTTCCGCGAGACGGTGTTTGCGCATCACCGCGGTTGCGAGTGCGCGCCCTTCCTCAGTGAGGGAGAGGGAACGGTCTTGCTCAACAACGATAAGTCCGTCGCGCTCCATGCGTGCCACAGTTTGCGACACGGTGGGGCCAGACTGCTCAAGCCGTTCAGCGATGCGAGCGCGAAGGGGAGTGATGCCCTCTTCTTCCAGCTCGTAGACCGTTCGCAAGTACATTTCTGTGGTGTCGACGAGGTCACGCACGGTTGTTGGTTCCTTCCACTCGACGAGGCAGCAGCTGTTGCTGCTATAACGAACGTTCGACAAATACTGTAGCCCAGCGATAGTGACCTAAGTCCCATCACTGGGCGTAGTTGTTGTTTTTCCTAATGGCTACATTGCGTAATCGCGAAGACGGTCTGCACGTTCGCCCACACGAAGCTTCGCCATGACTTCGCGTTCGATCTGACGTACGCGTTCCCGGGATAGTCCGTACTGTCGGCCAATCTGGTCCAAGGTGCGCGGCACACCGTCAGTCAGTCCATAGCGCATGCGGATGACATCCTGTTCGCGCTGCTCAAGGCCGTTAATGATGTCTTGAATGTCGTCATGGCGCAGCGTAGTCACGACGGCGTCTTCGGCGTCGGTGGCTTCCGCGTCCTCGATGAAGTCACCCAAAGGCGCCTCTTCATCTGCACCGACCGGCATATCCAAGCTGACGGGGTCGCGGGATTGGCGCAGCAGCATTTCGATCTTGGACTCTTCGATGCCGGACTCTTCGGACAGTTCCTCGTTCGTCGGCTCACGGCCGAGAGATTGATACATTTCGCGACGAATACGTGAGAGCTTGTTGACCTGTTCGACAAGGTGCACAGGGAGGCGGATTGTGCGGGACTGGTCAGCCATACCTCGCGTGATTGCTTGGCGGATCCACCAGGTGGCGTAGGTGGAAAACTTAAAGCCCTTGGCGTAGTCAAACTTTTCCATCGCACGAATAAGGCCGAGGTTGCCTTCTTGGATGAGGTCCAACAGTGGCATTCCGCGGCCGGTGTAGCGCTTCGCAAGCGATACGACCAGGCGCAGGTTCGCCTCGAGGAGGTGCGCGCGCGCCTTGCGGCCTTGCTTAGCGAGGATTGTCAGGTCGCGCTTTTTTGCCCGGGTGAGTTTCACCTCCGGATCGTCGAGAAGATGCTGAGCGTAGAGGCCAACTTCGATCTGTTGGGCAAGCTCGACCTCTTCTTCAGCGTTGAGTAGGGCGGTTTTGCCGATGCCGTTGAGATAAACGCGTACAAGGTCTGCGGATGGGTTGTCGTTGGTCTGATTACGTCGGCTACCGCGGTCGACGTTCTCTTCTTTTTCTGTGGCACGATCCGGCTGGGTCATGTGACAACGCCTCCTCGGACTGGGGTGAAACACTTCATGTTGCATCGGTGCAATCTGATAGACCAACGGTCCGAGGTGAAGAGGTGTTCCCGCGGGCACCATTTATATTCACTGAGCGTTACGTTTCTACCAACACGGTGAACGGCCCTTCGTTGACACTCTGGACTTGCATGTTGGCGCCGAATCGCCCTTCTTCGACATGAATTCCGCGTTCACGCAGTGCCGACGCGATCTTTGCGATGATTGGCTCCGCAACTTCGCCAGGGGCAGCGTCTCCCCACGATGGGCGGCGACCCTTGGCAGTGCGGCCTAAAAGCGTGAACTGGCTGACTAAAAGCACCGGAGCATTGACGTCTTCAACGGACTTTTCCCCGTCGAGAATGCGCAGTTCTGCAATTTTGCGGGCCATCTTTTGCCAGGCTTCTTCGTCGTCTTCGCGGCCAACGCCGACAAGGGCGAGGATTCCGCCTGTCTCAGCGCAATTGATAGCGCCGACAACGTCGCCGTCGACGGTGACGGAAGCCTCGGAAACGCGGGTCAGGACGGCTTTCACAGGATATTCCTCTGTTTCTGATCAGATAGCGGCGATTTCTGCGGGTAGGACAACGCCATGACGGACAAGATCAACTATGGCTGCCGAGCTGGATTGCTCAAGTTCATGTAGTGCAGCTTCGTCGTTAATACCGTTGGCAGCAGCGTAGAGCCCAGTGACGTCGCGAAGCGCAAGGCCTTGCGGGTGCAGCCCACGAATAACGGAGAGCACCCCAGCATCCACGGTATGGGTAAACCGTGGCCCGTCCGTGCGAGTCACACGGATGACCTCGGGTGCGAAGCCGATACCGGTTTCTGTGTCGGCCAAACTGACCTCCTCAAGCGCGACCCCTGGGCGCAGCATGTATTGGGCATCAAGAACTTCGGCGAAGGATTTTCCACGCAGCCAATCGCTACGCAGGAAGTATTCTTCAACCTCCGGTGCTAAGCAGTCAGTGAAATGCTGGGATAGTTCCTCAGCGGTGACCTCAGTTGCGGCATCGCCGATATCTTCCAAGACGATCCACCCGAACCCGATTCCAGTGACGTTAGTTTGCGCAAAGTGCTCCAGCCACCGTTCGGTGCGTTCGATGCCTTCAGTAGAGCGGGGGTCGATGGATTCGTCGCGAAGCCACGTGGAGACGTACATCCCCGGATCCACAACATCGCGCTGCAGCACCCAGGCGTTCACTCCTGTGCTGGGCAACCACGACGCCACCCGAGACTGCCAGGACGCATCCTTGCTGTGCACCCAGGAACCCAGGATGAAAGCACGGCCACCTTCGGCAAGATGTTCCACTGCGCCGGAGACAACGAGCTCGGAGGCCGCATCAAGATCCAAGCCTGAATCGCGGTAGACATGGCCCACCTCGGGCAGTCCGACAACAAATGGGGGGTTGGCCACAATGCGGTCGAACCGTTCGCCCGCAACAGGTTCAAACCAACTTCCTTGCCTCAGTTCCACATTGTCTACACCGTTGGCAGCAAACGTCGCTCGAGCTAAGTCCAGCGCTCGACCGTGAACATCTGTCGCGACAACTCTCTTAGCAACGTGGGCCTGTGCAAGTGCCTGCACCCCCGAACCCGTTCCCAAATCCAAAACAGACGACACCGGTGTCTGAGGCGCAGCCGAAAGCAGTGATAAGGAAGCGGCGCCAACGCCGAGAACATGATCGTGTCCTGGGACGATGTCGGTCATCGACGCGTCGAGATCGGAAAAGACAAAGCGCTCCTTATCTGCGATCGCATGCGGGCGCACATCGAGTGCGATGTGAAGTTCGGCATTGTCGGTTGCAGGGGCGACCACGCAGTCGTCGATAAGCAGCTGCACAAGCTCTTGCGACAGCACATCACTGAGTTCCGCTGCGGTGCATGGCTCGCGCAAGATAAAAAACCGGATCAACCGCGACAAACGGGACCCATCCTGGCACGCGTGGCGCACTACTCCAGGCTCACCGCGAAACATCGCCTGCGTCGCGGCTGGCCCAAGGTGCTCAGCAATCCCTGCGGACGTAAAACCGGCCTTTGCCAATGCTTGGGCAAGAGTTTTCGCTGTCTCCGGGCTTACCGTTACTGAATCACTCATCGTTGTCTCCTGTTGCATCATCCCCACCGTCGTCGTGATCGATGATATCGGGCACGTTTGCCGTGCTTGACGACGAACTCTCGAGCGCCGTACGACGAGAATTCTCCAACCGAATCTCCTCACGCACTACCGCAGGCTTGTACACGTTTTTTGAGCGTGCATCCCGCTTCTCGCCCTGTGCGTTGCCCAACACCACCGCAATCCAAGGCAGCGGTACCGAGACGACGAACAATATTGCCGCCAGCACCCACCAGCTCATCCACGCAGCCCAGATCGCGGCGAGGATGAACGGTAGGCGAAGCCCCTGCAAAATGGCGTACTGCTTCTCACGAGACTGCCGGTTTTGTTCAGGACTCGTCACCGCGTCTGTGATCAAAGCGCGGGCCATGCGACGACGGCGACGCGAGTGAGGCACAGAGGAGTCGACGACATCCTCGGCTTGAGCGTCAACCGTCTGGTCGTCCTGGCTCAAACTAGAGAACAACCCGTCACGGGCTCGGTCCCGCGGATCAGAATCGGGGGAAACGTTCTCATTGGTGCTCATATGCGTCGAGGTTAGCCCTCCGGCTTAACCTCTCGCTCAATTTGGGGCATGATAGAGCGCGTGAACACGACGACGAAGACACTTGAACGCCCGGATTTGCGGGAAGATACCTCGTCGACAACCGACGACGGAACCCCGAAGTTTTTCCACTACGTCAAAAAAGACCAAATTGTCGACTCTGCGATTTCCGGCAAAATGGTCGTCGCCCTGTGTGGCGAAACCTTCCCGGTGAAAAAACAAGCAAAGCCCGGCTCTCCGGTGTGCCCGGACTGCGAGCGGATCTATAAGGGGCTGCGCCGCAAGTGACAGCCGCGTCTTCTGGGCCTTCGCTGCGCAAATGGCAGCAGGAGGCCCTCGATTCGTTTCTGAGTACCAAGCCACGCGACTTCATGGCTGTGGCAACGCCCGGCGCAGGTAAGACCACCTTCGCGCTCACGCTTGCCTCGACCCTGCTTGCTGACCGCACCGTTCAGCGCATTATCGTTGTCGTACCGACCGAACACCTCAAGCACCAGTGGTCGGACGCCGCCAAGCGGTTCGGAATGTCGTTGGACCCAAACTTCACCAACTCTTCGGCAGTCAACGCCGCCTACGACGGCATCGTCGTCACGTATGCGCAAGTAGGTATGCACCCCTTCAAACACCATGCTGTCGCTTCAGCACGACGCACGCTGGTGATTCTCGACGAGATTCACCACGCAGGTGACTCCAAGAGCTGGGGTGATGGTGTCTACGAGGCATACAATGACGTCGAACACCGACTCGCTCTGACCGGTACACCGTTTCGCTCCGACGACTCCCAGATCCCTTTCGTGCGCTACGTCGAAGACGGCGCCGGCCACCTCGTCTCAGAATCGGACTACACCTACGGCTATTCCCACGCACTTGCCGATGGCGTCGTCCGACCCGTGGTGTTCCTTGCATACTCCGGCGAAGCACAATGGAAGGACTCAGCAGGGGAGGAGTACTCAGCTCGCCTCGGCGAACCACTGAACGCCGAACAAACCGCACGTGCATGGAAGACCGCACTGGACCCGAAAGGTGACTGGGTCGCAGCCGTCCTTAATGCCGCACACACCCGCCTGATGAAAGTCCGCGCAAACATGCCAGACGCTGGCGGACTAGTCATCGCCACCAACAAAACCACCGCCCGCGCGTACGCGAAAATCCTGGAAAAACTTTCCAACACCCCAGTCACGCTCGTTCTTTCCGACGAACCAGGCGCCTCCGACCGCATTGATGAATTCTCGGCATCCCGCGACGAATGGATGGTCGCTGTCCGCATGGTGTCCGAAGGCGTCGACGTGCCACGCCTATCCGTCGGCGTCTACGCAACCTCAGCATCCACACCATTGTTCTTCGCCCAGGCCATCGGACGCTTCGTCCGTTCCCGCATGCCCGGCGAATCGGCCTCCGTCTTCCTACCCTCCGTCCCAGTGCTGCTGCGCCTGGCTGAGGAAATGGAGGTTTCACGCGACCACGTCCTAGGCAAACCTCACCGCGAATCCGGCTGGTCCGACGAACTGCTCGAGCAGGCCAACCGCACCCAAAACGAACCCGACGAAACCTCCGGATACGAAACCATCGGAGCATCGGCGGAGCTCGACTCGCTGATCTTCGACGGATCCACCTACGGCACCCCAACAGTCGCCGGCTCTGCAGAGGAACAAGACTTCCTCGGACTGCCCGGCCTCCTCGACGCCGAGCAAGTACGCACCCTGCTGGCCAAACGCCAGGCCGACCAACTCGACGCACGCGATGCTGAAGAAAAAGCGCGCCGGGCAGAGGAACGACGCGCTCGTGAACGAGCAGAGATCCTCGGGGAGCCGCAGAAGGTAACACAGCCGGTGGAGGAGACTCCCCAAAGTGCAACTGCAGCTGACGAACTCCCTCAGCTACGCAGCGAACTCAACGCGCGCGTATCCATCGTCGCCAGCAAAACTGGTCGCCCACACGGTGCGATCCACACCGAGGTACGAAAGGCCTGCGGAGGTCCACCGACTGCACTGTGTAGCGCGGAACAGCTCCGAGAACGCATCGCATACCTTCGTGACTGGTGACACCGAAGTCGGTACAGTGGGCGGGCACATTACGTAAAACGAGGAGAAACGAATGACTGACCGCTACAACCCCAACGGTTACCCGAACGACCCGAACGGCCACCCTGAGGGAGTCTCGCCCTATAACCAGCCGCAGCCGGAAGGCTACGACACAGCGAACAACTACGCCGGCTATGAGGCACCAGCGGGCTATGACACGGCCCAGAGCCCCTCCGCTTACGGCGCGCCCTACGGCACAGCGCCGGTAGGGGAGCAGAAACCTAATGGCGTTGCAATGGCAGCCCTGATTTTCGGCATTCTCTCGATCCCTGCCATGTTCACGTTGTTCGGTGCCATCATTCTTGGTGTCATCGCGGTGATCCTCGGCATCGTTGGTATCCGTAAATCGAAGAACATCGTGGGGCCGGGTTCCCGCAAAGGCATGGCGGTGACCGGCCTGGTCCTAGGCGCTTTTGCAATGATCGCAACTGCGGTGATGATCTTCTGGGGTGTGTACTTTGCCAAGGACATCATCGGCGATTGTGAACAGTACCAATCGGACAACGCTGCATACCAGAAGTGCATCGAAGATGGCTTCAATGAAAAGATAAATGAAATGGAAGGGTCCTCGAACTAAAGACCGCGGTGATACTCGCCGTAAACGAGTAGCACCGAGTAAAGCGCAAGCTCAGCGCCCCGGCAGATACATGATCTGGCCGGGGCGCTGAGCTTTGTCGCGTGAAAATTTAGTCCAGGTAGTCGCGCAACACCTGGGAGCGCGACGGGTGACGCAACTTCGACATCGTCTTCGACTCGATCTGGCGGATACGTTCACGCGTGACGCCGTAGACCTGACCAATCTCATCTAAGGTGCGCGGCATGCCATCGCTCAAGCCGAAGCGCAGGCGAACGACGCCAGCCTCACGTTCGGTGAGCGTGTGCAGAACGTCTTGCAGCTGATCCTGTAGAAGCGTGAAGGACACGGCATCCACGGCAACGACTGCCTCGGAGTCTTCGATGAAGTCGCCGAGCTGGCTATCGCCCTCGTCACCAATCGTCTGGTCGAGCGAAATCGGCTCACGAGCGTACTGCTGGATCTCGAGGACCTTCTCCTCGGTGATATCCATTTCCTTTGCCAGTTCGAGCGGCGTTGGCTCGCGACCGAGGTCCTGCAGCAGCTCACGCTGAATGCGGCCAAGCTTGTTGATGACCTCGACCATGTGCACCGGAATACGAATGGTGCGGGCCTGGTCTGCCATAGCACGCGTAATTGCCTGGCGGATCCACCACGTGGCATAGGTGGAGAACTTGTAGCCCTTGGAATAGTCGAACTTCTCAACGGCACGGATGAGGCCAAGGTTTCCTTCCTGAATCAGATCCAGGAATGCCATCCCGCGACCGGTGTAACGCTTGGCCAGCGACACGACGAGACGCAAGTTCGCCTCGAGCAGATGGTTCTTTGCCTTACGGCCATCACGAGCAACCGCGCGGAGATCACGCTTTACCGCAGGCGTGAGCTTTGCATCCTTGTCGCCTTCTGCAGCAGCACGTGCCATCTCGTCGAGACGGTGCTGTGCGTAGAGTCCTGCCTCGATGCGCTTCGCAAGAGAGACCTCTTGCTCTGCATCAAGAAGTGCAACCTTGCCGATTTGCTTGAGGTAGGCACGAACAGAGTCCGCGGATGCGGTCAGCTGAGCATCCTTGCGTGCTTGGCGTAGAGCGGCGGATTCTTCAATGTCCCAGACAGAAGAACCGTCGTCCTCTTCTTCCTCGTCATCTTCGTCTTCGGTCTCGTCGGCGTCGTCCATGGCACCGTCGAGATCTTCGTCGAACGCGTCGTCCTCATCGTCGCCCATGTCCGGGTCGTAATCCTCGGCATCTGTCGGATCCAAGGACTCGTCGTCCGCGCTTGTTGCCTCGAGATCCTCGGTCTCGGCTTCGTCCGCCGTCGCTGCAGCGGTTTGAGCAGCCTTTGTGGTGCGCTTCGCCGCAGACTTACGGACAGTTTTCTTCGCGGACTTCTTTACCGTCTTCTTGGCTGTCTTTTTCGCGGTTTTCTTCGCAGTCTTTTTAGCAGTCTTTTTCGCGGTTTTCTTCACTGCTTTTTTGGCTGCTTTCTTCACCGTCTTCTTGGCAGGCTTCGAGTCGGTACCGGAACCGTTGCTCTCGCCACCGTTTGACGGATCCACAGGCTCGCCATGAACGGTGTTGTTGCTTGAAGCTTCGCTGGCTACCACGTACGCCCTTTCGACTCATCAGACTATCTCGGGGCCGGGACCTCGCAAGAGGTTCGGCCCACAACCACTGCGATGTGCACTTCATCGTTGTGAAGTGCAGTTGGTGCAGTGTTTGCTACCACTGGAAAACCAGGGTACGCAAGCACATAAAAATTTTCAGAACGCCCATCCTAGCAAGCAGGTGAACGTTCCATTTTTATGTGCCTACTGCACGTATGGGCGCGTAGCCCGAATATGCAGAATGTCAACACCCTACAGGATTTACCTATGAGGTGAGCCAGCGACATGACCGGCACCGGCCTTGGCAGCGCCCACGATGCCTGCTCGATTCAGTAACTTGGCCACAACTACTGGAGTGTTGACGTTCAGCAGTGGAACCCACTGGTCACTGTTTTCCGAAACACCGCCGCCAACGATGATGACATCCGGGTTGAGGAGTCGTTCGTATTCGCAAAGAACAGTTTCCACGCGCTTGGCCCAATCGTCGTAAGAAAGGCCTTCCCTCGTGCGCACGGCGGATGAAGCAAGGTGTTCGGCCTCCGTGTCGTCGATAAGCAGATGCCCGAGCTCGCTATTGGCAAAGAGCTGACCGTTAGCTAGAAGCGCTGAGCCGATACCCGTGCCAAACGTCAGAAACAAGGCAGAGCCGCGCTGTGCTTCGGGGCATCCGAAAGACACCTCCGCAAGCCCGGCTGCGTCGGCATCGTTGAGCACAGTGACATCGTGGTGCCCCAACACATCGGAGAAAAGCTCAACCACATCCGTGCCCACCCAGGTCGGGTCAATATTCGCCGCAGTGCGAGCAATGTTGCGGACAATCACGCTCGGAAGTGCAATCCCAACAGGGCCGGTCCATGCTGCTTGACGCGTTAACTGCGCGACCGCCTCTGCAATAGCGTTAGGGGTCGCCGATTGTGGCGTAGGAACCTCAAGTCTTTCACCGTGTAATTCGCCACTGTGAAGGTCGACAACCGCAGCCTTCAGGGAGGAGCCTCCAACGTCAACTCCAAAGCCGAACCGGGGAGAGGACTGGATCGTGCGTGGTGCGTGTGACTCGGCTTGTGGATGAGGTGAGGTCATGAGCGCAGTGTACAAAGTTGCACCCTTGTGCGGATGGTGTGGAAAAAATTGTTTTCTACCAGCAAAGATGACAGAAGCATGGACGTGCTTTAGTATTCCGCTCAAATATCGCGTGTAGAGGCGCGATCAAGCACGACGTTGAGCTGGAGGAACATCAAGCATGGCCACCGATTACGATGCGCCGCGCCGCCGCATGGACGACGACATCGAAACCGACTCCCTCGAAGGCCTGAAGGCAGCAGAGGTTGCAGGCAGCAGCATGGACGATGATGGGGAAATCGTCGAGCCTGTCGAGCCCCCGACGCAGGACCTCTCGGGTGAGGAACTCAATGTTGAGGTCAAGCCACGCCAGGAAGACGAATTCACCTGCGCGTCCTGCTTCTTGGTGCAAAAGAACAAGCGCCTCGCCTATGTCGAGGACGACGGCTCCAAGATCTGCCTCGACTGCGAGTAATTAGTGTCAGGCGGCGCAAGCCGTTATCCGCTCCTCGTGGGGATTAGGAGCGGTCCTTAAGGCCCGGAACGAATGCATCAAGCACGGCTTCCGGGTCTTTTGCTGAAATAAGCCAATACGGCGTCGGATCCTCAGGGTCATCGAGCACGAGAAGAACATGCTCGGGCACCCACGACCGCGTGATGAGGAACGCTGCCGGATCGAGTTGCCTACCCAAAGCATTCTGGCGGGCGGAAGCCGGCACAACCGTCGCGCGGTCCACGACCGTACTGGGCAAGTTCGCATCCCCGGCGAGCAACCAGCGGGTCCCGTCAGGGTCCTGCTCAACGGTTAGGGTGTAGCGCGACAGCCATACTAAAAACCAGACCGCCAACGCGCCTGCGACAACAAAGCCGCCGACAAACCACCACATGTTGCGGTTCAGTGCGAGCTCGCCTGCGAAGAGCAGCGTCAGGCCTGCAACTGCAGCCCACCAGTACCAAGGCACCCATTGGCGTTCGGTATACAGCACTTTCGCTGCATCCGGAGCGGAAGTGTCGGAAGGATTCACTGGGTTCGTAGTCACCCCTCATACCTTAGGCATTGATATCGGAGGAACCCAGCTGCCGTATGGTTGGCAGCGTGGAAGAGCAACAATCAATCGCGCGTATCGACGACACCATCGGCCCAATCGCAGTCAAGCGACTTGACCCTGATTTGCCCTTGCCTCACCGGGCTCACCCGGAAGATGCCGGAGCTGACCTTTACTCCGCAGAGGATGTGACGCTCCAGCCAGGTGAGCGAGCGCTTATTGGCACAGGAATTGCGATTGCGCTTCCTGTAGGCACAGTGGGATTGATTCACCCGCGTTCCGGGCTCGCAGCAAAGCAGGGCTTGAGCATTGTAAATACTCCCGGAACCGTCGATGCAGGGTACCGGGGCGAGCTCAAGGTGTGCCTCATTAACACCGACCGGTCTGAGCCGATTGTCATCACACGTGGAATGCGTATCGCACAACTCGTCGTGCAACGTGTGGAACTGGCAAGCTTCCAAGAAGTAGACGAGCTCGATGAGACGGTCCGAGGCGCTGGCGGCTACGGATCGACTGGCACGAACTAACTCTGTGTCGCTCTGGGGGCTACAGTCTTTAGCGACGAAAACGTACTGAGAATTTAGAGGAGGTACCTGCAATGGCAATCTGGCCGTTCAGGAGGAAGAAGAAAGCCGAAACAACCCCGGAACCGCAGAAGGTTGTAGAGGAGTCAACCGCGGCACCGGCAGCGTCCGAGGCTGAGGCGCCCGAACCGGTTGCCGATACCCAATCGGCAGATGCACAGGTAGAGGCGCCGGAGCTTCGTGTGGCAGAAGGCGTACAGGTCCTTACAGATTATGACCCGATCAATGGCTCCACGGGTCCGTTCGACGGCGATAACGTCAACATTGATGACTTTGACTTTTCGGACTTCTCCCAGGCCACGCTGAACCTCGGATCCATCCGGATTCCACTGCCGAAGGAATCTCAGGTCCAGGTGGAGATGGGCGAGCAGGGCCCCAAGATGGTTCACATCGTCACCCGCTTCGGCCGCCTGACCCCGGTGGCGTTCGCTGCTCCGCGAACCGGTGGTTTGTGGGAGGAATCTTCCGAAGAGATCATCGAAGGTATGCGTTCTGAGGGTATGCCCGTCGAAGTTGAGCAGGGACCCTGGGGTCAAGAGATCGTCGGAACCGGTACTAACGGCGTCATTCGAATCATCGGTGTGGAGGGGCCGCGCTGGCTCTACCGCGTGACACTTGCTGCTCCGTCCGGTTCGGAAGACCAGCTTGCGCAACTTGGTCGTGAAACGGTCGCGCGCTCGTTTGTTTACCGTGGCGACGACCCGATTCTTGCTGGAAACTCTCTCCCCGTTGTGCTTCCTGAGCAGCTGGCAAAGCAGGTGCAAGAGGCTGTGGAGGCGCGTGCTCAGCAGGCTCAGGGCGCTCAGGAAGCCCCCGCGGAGGGCAACCCGAACGTGCTGAGCGACGCGTTGCAGAAGATCATCGCTCAAAATGTCGAAGGCCAAAAGCAGCTCCGCGAATTCCGTGAGGCGCAGCGCGCTCAGCGTGCAGCCGGACGCGGTAAGTCCGAGTAGCTGTGACTGACGAGATTACTGCCGGCCTCGTGCTGAAGTTGTCTGTGAGGGCAATGGCGCACGGGGGAGAAGGCATCGCCGACGCCCCAGACGGGCGCGTCGTTTTCATCGCGGGCGCAATTCCCGGCGACACGGTTGAAGCGCGACTGACCCGTGTGAAAAAACGCTGGGCACGTGCAGAGCTTGTCAAAGTAGTGGATCCATCGCCTCACCGGGTCAGATCGGCTTGTCCTGCGGCAGCAGCAGGTGCGGGGTGCTGCGACTTCGCGCACATTGACCCGGCGGTACAGGTATCGCTCAAACGCGACGTTCTTCTTGGCCAACTCGGTGCGCTTGCGAGCAAGAGTGGTGTTGTCGAGGCGGATGTCGTCGAGAAGCAATTGCGGGTTGTGGAGCTTGAACCCAGAACTGGTTGGCGCACCCGTGTCCGCATGGGCGTTGACCCGCAAGGACGAGCCGGAATGCGTGCACTGAAATCGACAGACGTTGTCGGTGGTGTCGTGTGTAGTCAGGTCGCGCCGCAAGTGCTCGACGGCATCATTGGCGACGACGCGGCTCGATACACGCCCGGCAGTGAGATTGTGGCGGTCGTGGATTTCCGCGGGAAACGTCACGTTGTGGAAACACAGTCGGCGCAGCGTGGCCGACGCGTTGAGCGTATTCACAACGTGCTTGAAGGCCCGGGGTTGGTCACCGAGGTGGTAGACGGTCACGAGTTTTCCTTTCCCCCTACAGCATTTTGGCAAGCGCACCTCAACGCGGCGCAAACCTATAGCGACCTCATTAAAGAATGGGGAAGCGACAACTACACGCACCGTAACGGATGGGATCTGTATGGAGGCGTCGGTGCATTTGTGCCTGCGATCAATGAGGCAATCGGCGGCGGCAGGATCGACAGCGTTGATTACTCCGCGTCGGCGACGGCGAACCCACAGCCAGTGGAAGACGAGTTTGATGTGCATCGCCACAATGCGAAGGTGGAAGTTGGAATCAGCGAGCTTCCGGCTCCGGGACTTGTTGTCTTAGATCCTCCCCGGTCAGGGGCAGGGCGTGATGTCGTCGACAAGATTGCGCAAGCGGCTCCAGAACGCATCATTCACATCGGTTGTGATCCAGCAACCTTTGCGCGCGACCTCGCAGGCTTTGGCGCGCACGGATTTAGAGTCGAGCACATCGCTCTTATCGATGCTTTTCCCAATACTCACCATTTTGAGGTCATGGCATCACTTGTGCCTGACCACAATGGTGGTGCGGAGGAATAGGGCCAACTAATTTCAGAGTGTAAGCTGACCAGAACCGATTCCGCACTACGCAACGTGCGGAAACCATACGGGAACACTGCAGATGCGGACCGCATCGCGGCGAAAAACCTGAAGGAGAGCGACAGGATAGTGGGACTGCTCGAGCATATTGAGACACCGGCAGACGTGCAGAAGCTCGCGCCGAGCCAGCTCAACGCGCTCGCGGACGAGATCCGGCAGCTGCTCATCCAGAAAGTGTCAGCAACCGGAGGACACCTCGGACCGAACCTCGGCGTTGTTGAGCTGACACTGGCGCTGCATTACGTTTTCGATTCCCCGAACGACCCAATCATCTTTGACACGTCGCATCAGTCGTATGTGCACAAGATTTTGACTGGACGTGCGAACCAGTTCGATTCCTTGCGCAAGAAGGGCGGTCTTTCTGGGTACACGTCGCGATCTGAATCAGAACACGACTGGACCGAATCTTCCCACGCCAGTGCCTCGCTGTCCTATGCTGACGGTCTTGCCAAAGCGAAGGAACTCACCGGTAATTCGGACGATCACGTCATCGCAGTTGTCGGTGACGGAGCGCTCACAGGTGGCATGTGTTGGGAAGCACTCAACAACATCGCGGCCGGAAACCGCAACGTTGTCATCGTGGTTAACGACAACGGCCGTTCGTACTCTCCGACGATTGGCGGGCTGGCCAATAATCTGACCAAGCTCCGTGACCAGCTTGCCGCTATTCGGATCCAGCCTGGCTACGACGAGGTCATGGAGTCTGGGAAAAAGACCCTCAAATCTATGGGGTGGGTCGGAGAGAAGACCTTTGATGCGTTGCATGCGCTCAAGGAGGGCGTGAAGTATCAGGTTCTTCCAACCGAAATGTTCCCGGACCTTGGTATGAAATATGTCGGTCCAGTCGAGGGGCATGATCTCAAGGCACTGCTCAACGCCTTTAAGTATGCCAAGCGCTACGAGGGGCCGTTGATCGTGCATGTTGTCACTGAGAAAGGCCACGGTTTCGCCCCGGCAGTCAATGACGTAGCCGACCAGATGCACTCTACCGGCGTGATCGACCCTGTAACAGGAAAAGCACTGGCCACCTCTAAGCCAGGTTGGACCGCCGCTTTCACCGAAGAGCTGCTTCGCGCAGGCCACGAACGCGATGACATCGTTGCGATCACTGCGGCAATGGCGGGGCCAACCGGTCTGCAGCCATTTGGTGAGCAGTTCCCAGACAGGTTCTTCGATGTGGGGATTGCGGAACAGCACGCAGTGACGTCTGCCGCTGGTATGGCACTCGGTGGATTGCACCCGGTTGTGGCGATTTACTCGACCTTCCTCAATCGTGCTTTTGACCAGTTGCTTATGGATGCAGGTTTGCTCCACCAGCCGGTTACGTTAGTGCTGGACCGTGCAGGCGTAACTGGTTCCGACGGCGCAAGCCATAACGGTGTTTGGGATATGGCGATCGCATCGATCGTCCCGGGTGTCCGTATCGCCGCACCTCGAGACACTCAGTCGTTGCGCGAAGAGTTCAGGGAGGCCCTTCTTGTCGACGACGCCCCGACGATCGTACGGTTCCCGAAGGGCTCTGCCGGCCCGACGATCCCGGCACTGCGAAACGTCGGCGGTGTAGATATCCTCGCCGAACCCACAGGTGATAGCAGCGATTCAGAAATCGACGTGCTACTCGTTGCCGTCGGCGCATTTGGTCAGGCCGCGCTCGAGATTGCAGATGCGCTTGTCGACGACGGTATCCGCGTAACTGTTGTCGATCCCCGTTGGATCATTCCGGTCAACGCCGCGCTGTGTGACCTGGCTGTCGAAGCTGACATGGTTGTGGTCTATGAAGACGGCATCATTCGAGGCGGCGTCGGATCTGCTATCGCTGAGGCGTTTTCGGCAGCAGAGGTGGACACACCGCTACGCCAACTCGCGTTTCCGGATGTGTTCCCCCTGCACGGGTCCCGCGACGAAATCCTCGAGGAGTATGGACTCGATGCGGAGTCTGCCGCCCTGCAGATTAAAGAGTGGGCACAGCGACTCGCTGACAGCGAGTAAGGCGCTATTGAGCGCGCTTCCTGCGACGTCGACGTGCTGCAGCTCGCCCAGATGACGGGGTTTTGCCCTGCGGGATTCTTGCTGCTTTCGCTTCAGCTTGGGCCCGCGCGAGCAGCGGTGCTGTAAGGGCGATCTGCCATGGGCGTGCCCCAGCACGCTTCAGTTGCATAGCAGCAGCGTCAGTACTCCATACGGCGTCGGAGTCTGGGGCAGTCCACATAACTTGTCGCAGCACTGCAGAAGAGAGCAGCATATCTGGACGGATGTTTTGTTGCGTCGCCACTTCAGAGACGTACTTTCGCGCCGACTGCAATGCGTGCCAGGAACGTGGGTAGTCGCGTTCCCACACAATTTTTGCGGGAGGGTCAGTCGGTGCAGGCTGCGCGGGGGTTGGCCATTGTTCGGGGTTCTCAGCGAGCGCCTGTTCGACGAGACTAAACCAGAATTTGGCTTTCGTTGTGTTGAGCGAGCGGTAGCGCAGGCAGTTTCGCAGTTCCCATGGGGAAGATGGCACAGTACGAGCGATGGTGACGATTGATTCGCTCGAGAGCATGTGACCGGGAGAGATGTCTTCTTTTCGGCAATGTTCGTCGCGGGCAGTCCACAGCGTTTTAGCGAGCTGCAGGCTCCTGGCGGAGCGTAGCCCTGACACTCCCTTCATGTCACGCCATGTCTCATTAAAGGGTGCGTTGTCCGGTCCGAGCTCGTTGACAATCCGCTCAAACTCCTGCTCGGCGAACGAAAGCTTGCCTTCGTTGTCCAATTGCTCGGCGAGAGCCTCTGCGAGATCGTGGAGGTGTGCCACATCTAGCGCTGCGTATTCTTGCCACGTCGGTGGCAGAGGTGTGGTGGACCAGTCTTCGTGGCCGTGACCTTTCTTAAGTTCTACTCCTACGAAGTGCTGCACCATCGCCGCCAAATTTGGCCTATTAAACCCTGCGAAGCGGGATGCGAGTTCTGTATCAAAGATTGTGCCTGGGTAGAGACCGAGCATTGCGAGCGACTTAAGATCATCGACGGCTGCATGGATAATCCAGTCCTCACCGTTGATGACGGGAGCGAGGGCATCATGAAGCGCGTCTCGGTTGCCTTCCGGGGCGAACAGGTACGTATCGGTATCTCGTCGATAAATCTGCACGAGAAACGCTCGGTCGTCATAACGAAATGACGCTGCGCGCTCGGTATCGATGGCGTAAGCGCCTCGACCTTCTGCCAATGCCGCCGCTGCGCGAGAGAATTGCTCGGGAGTTTCTACGAGGTGGTACTGCACCTGGGATGTCATGTTGCGTAAGTATGCCCTAGCGTGCGTTGAGCTGTGTCACACCCTCTGGTGGAAGCCCGGCAACATGGGCCAAAACCTTGGAAAAAGCCTCGACGTGGCTCTTCAAGTCGATCCCCTCAGCAGTCCAGGAGGCGCGCATCTCCAACTGGTATGCGCGGGGAGGTCCGCCGATCTCACCGAAGCGTACTGATGCGGTCGACGTAACCGTGCCGCCAAGATTAGTGAACCCAGCACTGGTCTCCGCGAGCGATTCATTGAGCCACTGCCAAGCGACGTCAGGTAGCAATGGGTCTGACGCCACAGCATCATCCATGTCCGCTTGGATATAGGCCACCAGCCGCATGGTGCCCTCCCAGGCCTCCTCGGCGGCAGGGGAGTGTAGGAGGATTAGTCGGCCGAAAGCATCGCCTTCTGAATCGACCGGGATGTTGTCACCGTCCTCGTTCGGGTGGACTACTTCGAGCCCCACAGCATGGCTAAACGGTGCTGGTCGCTGCGGCGGTCGGATAGTCCCGAGGGAAATCTCAGGACGCAGCTGGGCTGCATGCATTGACTCGACGGCCTTAGAAAAATCCGCCGGCCAGTTCTCGTTTGCGCCTTCCCCGAGCGTATCCGCACTATGTGTGGAGGTCTGGGGGGTGGTGTCCGGATTCATCACACGCATAAAGGTATCGACCCGTTGCGTGTGGTGGGGGAGGCGCGCCGACATATCGTCGAGACGCAATGTGCGACAGCGTAGACTCATTACGACTTTAGTTTGATCTGCCGTATCGGCAGGGAAGGAGCGTCATCATGGCCAAGCTTGACTTTGCGAAACTCAACGCCACGCAGCGTTATCTGCAGTTTGCAGTGTTCCGTGCAATTCCCGGTGCTCTTGGGACGGAACGTACTCGTATCATCGAAGAAGCGCAGGCTTTCTTCCGCAAGCTTGAAGAAGAGGGCGTCGTTGTTGTTCGTGGCATCTACGACAACACCGGCATTCGTGCTGATGCAGACTTCATGATCTGGTGGCACGCAGAAGAGTTTTCCGACCTACAAAAGGCACTGGCTGATTTCCGACGTGAGACTGCGTTCGGTCAGCTCGTTGAGGTGAGCTGGCTTGGCAACGGTTTGCACCGTCCTGCAGAGTTCAACAAGTCCCACCTGCCGAGTTTCATTATGGGGGAGGAACCGGGTGACTGGATCACGGTCTACCCCTTCGTTCGCTCGTATGACTGGTACATCATGGACCCCCAGAAGCGTCGCCGAATTCTTTCTGAACACGGCCAAGCCGCCCGCGACTTTGCGGACGTGCGCGCGAACACCGTCGAGGCGTTTACGCTCGGCGACTACGAGTGGATGCTGGCATTTGAGGCGCCAACGCTCGAGCGCATTGAGGCCCTGATGAAGACGATGCGCTACACCGAGGCCCGCCTGCACGTGCGCGAGGAGGTTCCGTTCCAGACCGGACGTCGCGTCAGCGACATCGCGGAGATCATCAACATCCTGCCGTAGGCCGGATGAGGCCCTAGGCCTCTTTCAGCGTCAGGCTAATGGAGTTGATGCAGTAACGCAGGTCGGTGGGGGTGTCAAAACCCTCGCCGGCAAACACGTGGCCGAGATGAGAGCCACAGTTCGCGCAGAGTACTTCCGTACGGATCATTCCGTGAGAGCGGTCTTCGCGCTCAATAATCCGATCGCCCGCCAGTGGGGAAAAGAATGCTGGCCACCCGCAGTGTGCGTCGAACTTTTCTGAGGACCGAAACAGTTCCTCACCACATGCTCTACAGCGGTAGACACCTTCAGTGGTGGTGTTGGTGTATTCGCCCACACCGGGTGCCTCGGTGCCGGCCTCCCGCAGGACCCGAAACTCTTCAGGGCTAAGTTTTTCTCGCCACTGTGCTTCGGTGAAGTCCTTGTAATTTGGTTTGGATTCGCTCATTGTCGCGTCCTCTCCTTTTGTGGCGCCGATGTGATTTGAGTAGACCATACCCACGATGCCACCGCGACAATAAACACGGCCCATCCAAATGTGGGAAGAAAAGTGTTCAGCCACCGTCCAAGCAGTATCGCGTCAGGCGTAACCCAACTCAGTGGCGCGAGACATAAAACGGCGCCCAGCCACGTTGGCCAAGTGTGCAGGGGGCTGGCGCGGTGAAACACAGTAAACAGGGCGGGGAAGAGCATCATCGAGTAGTACGCCTGTCCGAGTGAGGACAGTAGGCATACGCCTGCGAGCAGGACGCCGGTGCTCAGGGTCAGCCAAAGCCATTCGTCGCTATAACGCCAGCGGGCTAAACCAATGATCGCCGCCGCAACAGCAGATGCAGCGACGACAAAGAGGATGGTGTGCGCCCAGGCAGGCATACCGAAATAGACGGCAAAACCTGCGAGCGAAGAGTTGGCATAGTCGCGTGTGATGCCTAGATACGGCACAACAACGTCGATGTAGTCGCGAGCACCTGGAGTCAGCGGCCAGGCAATGACGTTGAGGAATACAGGTACGGCGACACCGCTAGCAACTACCTTCCACCGCATTTTCATCAGTGGCAGTACGAGAAGCGGAGCGAACATTGGCTTGACGACGACCGCCAGCCCGAGCACGATACCCGCACCGACATCACGCCTAGCGAGAAACAACGCGATAAACGCAGTCAGGGCGAGAAGCAGTACGCCGTTGATGTTCGAAAACACCAAGGTATTTGTCACGGCTTCCGTCATAAATGCAAGGGCTAATGCGATTGGAAGCACCGGGTGAGACATGCGGAAGCCCGCTAGCCGCGTAAGCCATGTGACTGCAGCAATAATGCAAAGCGCGTTGAACAGGATGAAAAATGGCCTCGCGCTTTCCATACTTGGAAGCATCCCAAGAGGAGAAAGTAGCAGCGTAGCACCCGGGTTATAGAGGTAGTGCGGGTCAACGTGCTCGTAAATCTCGTTGTACACAGGTACTCGGTCGACGAAGCGGCGTGCCGCCGACCAGACCGTAGTGAAGTCGTCGGTCACCGATCCGGTGCGTGCGAGGACAAAAAGCCTGTGCACGATCAAGATGACTGCCAGTGGCCAAGCCAAAGCACCTGCGCCTCGAAGCGTGGAGGTTGGTACCTCCGCGTGGGAACGCGTCGCGACGGGCGCTGGGGCGACCCAAAAATCATGGAGGCGAGTTTGCAACATCACGGGTGATACCGTACCGGCTCGATTAGCCTTTTCGGTCCCGCACCCTTCGGTAACGGCAAAACAGCAGGGAATCGCTTGTTGCTTTAACCGACTCGAGAACAAAGGGGATGTTGCGATCGTCGTCACTGTGCCCGAACAACCTCACTTCAGAAGGCTGCAGCACTGCGTGAGGGCTGATGGTGTAATGAAATACGTCTACCGCGTCTTCATTCAGCATCTGGGTGTTGAGCTGTGGACCTCCCTCGCAAACGATGCGGGACATACCGTGCATGTGCAGCGCTTCAATTGCTGTTCGCATGGAGTCATCTACGAGCGGGAGGATGCTGCCACCAGCCTCGGTGATGTCATGTACGCGAGCAGCAACCTCAGGGGTATCGAGCATATCCTGGGGGACGGCGAATATCGGCGCTGCGAGACTATTGGAGAAGAGCTGCGAGGACGTATCAAAACCGAGGCTGCGGCTTAACACCACAATCGGAGGCGCGACAGACTGCCCGTTTTCCTTCCGTTGTTGCTGTTTCTCTGGCGAGACTCGCGCACCGAAGTAGTTTTCCTTCCGTACCGTCTCCGCGCCAACGAGCACTGCATCGGACCACACGCGAAGGGCGTTGAGCAATGCGAAATCGGTCGCATTTCCCAAGCCGGCAGATGCTCCCTCGATTGCGGCAACCCCGGTGAGCGAAGCAATACCAATCAAGCGCGTCTCGCAGTCCCCAGGTGGAAGAACCGGCCCAATCAATACCTGCGGGTCGATTGAGTCGGGAAGCTGGCCTGAGGTGTTGGTGGTAAGCATCGTCGTTAATTGTAAAGAGGTTTTGTTTCTGGCCTCGTGGTTTTGGAACGTGGTGGGTTGAAGCTGATCAGCTTCGGTGAAAGCGTGAGCTGATACGTGCTCCCGTAAGCGCCAAACCAGCGCAGGTGAGCACGCCGAGCGCCATCGCAGTGGCCGGGTTTGGACCGAGCGCAACAAGTGGTGGAACGAGTCCCCCGATAATGAATTGGAAGAACCCCATGACACCGGTTCCGGCCCCGGTGCCGATATCTCGCACTTCCTCGATAGCGAGAGCGGAAGCATTCGCCATGATGAATCCCGCCATCGCGGAGAGGATTGCGATAAAAGGAATCATTGCGTTGCTTGGACCCAAAATGGAAAATGCGAGGAGTATCGCACCTACTGTGAGATCAACTCCGAGTGCGACGGTAAGGAGCGTGCGCGGCTGGTGCCGCTTGAGCAGCCGCATGTTGAGCGTGTTGCTCAGTGGAATGAGCAACGCGATGCTCCCGAAGACGAGAGAGAATGTGGTTGGGCTCAGACCGAGCTGTAATTGGAGGACTAGGGGAGAAGCCGCGATGTAGGAAAAGAGCGTGCCAAAGCCCAAACCTGCAGCCACCATGTATCCAGTGAACGCGGGACGTTGTAGACAGCGCCCCATCCGCGGAAACATCTGGCGCAAGGTGCCACTTGTCCGCTTGTGGGAGGGCAGCGTCTCGGGAACGAGCCACAAAGCGACAACGAGCTGCGCAAGATTGACTGCAGCGATTGTCCAAAAAACGCCGCGCCAGGTGAATGCGGGAATGATGAGGCCACCAAGCACCGGGGCGATTGCAGGCATAAACCCGGAGATCGCCATGAGCGCTGAAAGCCCGCGCGCGGCTTGTTTTCCGTGAGCAATGTCGGGGACGACAGCACGAGCAACAACGATCGCGCATCCACCTGCGAGGCCTTGGAAGAAGCGGGCGCAAATGAGGAATGCGATGGAATCGGCTAGCGCGCAAGCCACCGAGGCAACAAGGGCAACGGCGGAAGCCACAATAATGACAGGCTTTCGTCCGGTCCCGTCGGAAATCGCCCCAAACAAGAGATTGCCAAGGGCCATACCGAGCATGAACCCGGTAATGGTCATCTGGGCAAATGAGTGTGACGTCGACAAACTCGTCGCAAGCTCTGGCATGCCCGGGAGGTACATGTCGATGCCCAGGGGGCCAGAGGCGGTAAACAAAGCCAGCGCGGCGAGGAGGCCACCAGAAAGTTTCTGCACGCCGGTAGGATAGCCGCTCCGGATTCTGGTGAAGCGATGCCTATTGAAGTCTCATGACCATTGCAGTGAGCGAGAACAGCAGAGGCAACAATCGGGGGAGCTGCACACACAGATTCGCTAATAGGTTGGGAACAGGCATAGCGTGGTTATCATGCAGTTGCCAAAGTACGGTCCGGCGTGGGCCGGTGCCTTGATGGGCACTTCAATTGCCTCCACCTTGTCTGGTTTGCATGGCTTTCGTCTCTGCCAGATCGCGTTCGCCCTGTGTGCCGCTGTGTTGCTTGCGGTTTTTACGGTGGGCGCTCGACATGAGCCTCCTCGCCACCAAAATATGGCGGCGTGGGGCATGTACACGATGGGGCTACTGTCTTGCGGCTCAGCGTGGACCGCGCTGACCGGTAACGATGGATTCCAGTTGGCCAGTTGGTGGATCGGTGCACCGCTTTCCGCACTAGTGTGTTTGTGGCAGCTTTGGGCGTTTTGGAAGCGACCGAGCCTCTATGGAAAACCTGCGTTTCCCTGGGGCCTTGCGTTGGTCACGCCAATGGTGGCCGCAACGTCTGGAGGGCAGCTATCCGATGAGCATGGAGCGCTCTACCACTATGTCGGTGTGGTGTGTTTCTGGCTCACGTTGACAACGGCAATTCCGCTGTTTGCCTATTGCTTTTGGTCATTCATGCGCCACCGTTACCACCCAAGTGGCGCAGCCGCAGGTACAGCCTGGATCCCACTAGGCGTCGTCGGGCAATCGACGGCCGCATCTACAGTGCTTTTCGACGCCCACCTCTACGGCATTGTCATGTTCGTGATCGGAGTGCCGTGTTCCTTGTTCGCAATGTATTGCTTCTACCAGGCGGTAGTGACAATTGCGCCCTACGGTCCGGGGTGGTGGGGTGCCACATTCCCGGTGGGAACGCTGTGCTTAGGGGCTTGGTACCAGGGGTGGTCCCAATTATCCTTTGTGCTGTTGATTCTGCTTCTTGTGCACTGGAGCATTTGCGCGGTACGTTTCGGGGCTTGGCAATTGCAGCGCCTATAGAAAAGGGGATAAAAGAAAGACTGCCTACCGAAACGATAGACAGTCTTTTGTGGAGCGGATGACGAGACTCGAACTCGCGACCCTCACCTTGGCAAGGTGATGCGCTACCAACTGCGCTACATCCGCATCTTGTATTCAGTTGACGAGGGGGGAGACCCTCTGTGCGCGATACTGGGATCGAACCAGTGACCCCTACCGTGTCGAGGTAGTGCTCTACCGCTGAGCTAATCGCGCTTGGCTGGTGACAGCTTGGAGGTGGATACGGGAATCGAACCCGTGTACACGGTTTTGCAGACCGTTGCCTAACCACTCGACCAATCCACCGTGGAGTTACCTCCAAAGTATTCGGGAACTCCGAAGTACTTGGAGCGGATGACGAGACTCGAACTCGCGACCCTCACCTTGGCAAGGTGATGCGCTACCAACTGCGCTACATCCGCATCTTGTATTCAGTTGACGAGGGGGGAGACCCTCTGTGCGCGATACTGGGATCGAACCAGTGACCCCTACCGTGTCGAGGTAGTGCTCTACCGCTGAGCTAATCGCGCCCACGTTCCTTGATGGAACTGGAGCGGATGACGAGACTCGAACTCGCGACCCT